>CAZOCA010000519.1:0-3317 GCA_964578105.1 uncultured Pararhizobium sp. | reverse complement strand
AACCAATACGGTCTCTGCATTTGACGGAGCCAAGCCGCTTATTGAGGAAAAGGCATCGCCGATGGAGGCGTTTCGCTTTGGCTTCAAGGCTTACCGCGCCGGAGATAAAGCAACAGCTGTCGACGCACTGCAATTCGCTGCAAGCCAGGGCAGTGCCATGGCCCAATGGAAACTCGGACGCATGTACGCATCGGGCGATGGAGTTGAAACCAGCCCGCTGCGCGCATTTGAATACTTCCGCGATATCGCCAATGCCCATGCAGAAGACAGTCCAAACAGCCCCGAAGCGCCTTTTGTAGCGAATGCATTTGTCGAGCTGGGTGGATTTTTCATGACCGGCATAAGCGGAACCTATGTTGGTAAGAATCCGTATCAGGCGCGCCAGATATATGGTTATGCTGCCTCATATTTCGGCGATCCGAACGCACAATACCTTCTTGCCAAAATGTATCTGGAAGGCGAGGGCGGTGATAAAAATACACGTCAAGCTGCTCGTTGGCTGAAGCTTGCCGCTGAAAAGGGCCATGTGCTTGGGCAGGCCGAACTTGGACGCATGCTATTCCATGGTGAAGGCGTTTCCCAGCGACAGGTACGTGGACTCAAATGGATCACAATCGCACTCAAACGTGCCGCCGGTTACGATGCAGAGACAGTGCGTCTTATACATGAAACGGCTTTCATTCTGGCGTCGGAAAAAGAGCGACGCAATGCTGTGCGTCTGGCTGAAAAGTGGCTCAAGAAAAATGCACCATTAGAGGTCAGCGTGTCAGCCCCCGTTGTTGTCAGTTCAGACACTCCGGCAGCACAGTTGGTCAACGATACGCAAACGGTGGTTGTTGCACCCTTGGAGCCACTTCAACCGATAAGTGCTGCTGCAACTTCAGGCACTGATTCCGGCATTGCCAACACCAACGGCAATTAACAACCCAACCCGTCAGTTCTATCTCAGCTCGTCCGTTGAACAAATCAGGTTCATAGCTTTGCGTCAGCTGCGAGACCGCCGACGCCGCCGACCACCAGCAGAGTTCCCGGACCCAGATGAACCTTGTTTACGTTCTGGAAGTGTCACCTTCTCAGACAGATTGGGAAAGGCATCAACTTTGTTGGGAAACGCCATGGCATTGACAAAGTGCTCCTGAAATTTCGGCTCAAGCGCAGTTTCGATCTTCTCAATACGACGAACCAGAGCCTCAATTTCGGTGCGGTGCCCTCGATTGAGCAGTGCCATGCGGGCGCCTGTTCCGGCGGCATTGCCAACACCTGAAACCTTGCTCAAATCACAATCAGGAATCAGGCCAATGAGAATGGCGTATTTCGGGTCAATGTAGCTGCCAAATGCACCCGCCAGTTTTACCTTGCGGATTTCGCTTATCTCCAGCTTATCCATCAACAGTTTAACGCCAGCATACAAAGCGGCTTTCGCCAGTTGAATGGAACGAACGTCAGTCTGTGTGATTTTCAGTTCCACAGCGCCGCGCCACAATATGTAGCTGAAGGTGCGTCCATCAGCGATGACACGGTCAGATTTTTCGGCCATAGCCCCCTGAACAACACCATCTTCATCAATCAGGCCGGCGAGAAACATTTCACCCAGAACTTCGATAATTCCGGAGCCGCACACGCCCGTAACGCCAACAGCTTCAACTTGCTCAGCAAAGCTGGGGTCATCCGACCATTCATCAACACCGACGACCTTGATGCGCGATTCCAATGTCTCCGGATCAATTCTGACCCGTTCAATCGCTCCTGGCGCAGCGCGCTGACCACAGGAAATTTCGGCACCTTCAAAGGCAGGTCCGGTTGGAGAAGAAGCAGCGACAATACGGTGTTTGTTACCAAGAACAATCTCTGCATTGGTGCCCACATCCACAAGCAAGGTATATTCTTCTTCCTTGTGCGGAGCTTCTGCCAGTGTTGCAGCAGCAGCATCCGCGCCCACATGTCCCGCAATACAGGGAAGAATGTAAGTCCGCGCGCCCGGATGCAGATCCAACTCAAGATCTCGCGCCGGAAAGTTCAATGCGCCCGAGACAGCCAGTGCAAACGGCGCACCGCCAAGCTCAGTTGGATCGATGCCAAGGAACAAATGATGCATGACCGGATTGCCGACGAAGACGGAATCCAGAATGGCATGCCTGTCTATTCCAGCTTCTGAACAGACTTTTTCAATCAGACTGCGAACGGCATCGCGAACAGATTTTGTTAATTGTTCCTCGCCACCAGGATTCATCATAACAAACGAAACGCGGGACATCAGGTCCTCACCAAACCGGATTTGCGGGTTGGAGGTGCCGGAGGAAGCAATCGTGCGTCCACTCATCATATCAGACAGATGGCAGGCAATTGTGGTTGAGCCAATGTCAAAGGCCACCCCATAGAACTTGTCATGAAAACCGGGCCACAGACCAATCAGGGTTGAAATGCCATCGGCCGTATGCACGGCTGCAGTGACTTCCCATTTCCCTTTGCGCAGGATCGATTGAACCTTGGGATAGAGCCATGATTCAATCTGGAGGTGCTCAAGGTGCCATTCCATCTTCAATGCTGTCAGCAATCGATCCAGATCGCCCAATGGCTGTTCCATATCGGGCTCTTCGACCTGCACAAAATGCAGACGGATCGCCGGATCGCGGTCAATGCGTTTATACTCAGCGCGTTTGCGCACGACCTGACGCTGCATCTGCACATCTTGCGGAATGTCGATGACAATATCGCCGGTGACTTTGGCAGAGCAGGAAAGACGCCGGTCATCGGCCAGACTGCGCTTTGAGCGATAGCGTGCTTCAGTGTCTGTAAAAGCCGCCAAATGATCTGCTGAACTGGTAATCCCGTGCTTGGCAAACTGCCCTTCGGCTACCGTCACCTGACACCGGCCGCATATGCCACGCCCGCCACAAACAGATTCTATGTACACACCCAACGAGCGGGCAGCATCAAGCACCGGTGTGCCGACGGGAAAATTTCCACGTCGACCCGACGGCATAAACAATACCAAAGCATCATCTGCGACGCTGGTTTGGTGATTTGCATCAGAACTGGCTGGATCGCTCAAAGAGGTCGCTCCGATTTAGGCTTTGGCGAGGCGTGCGCCCCGTCCACCACGGCGACGTCCACCACTACCAGCATCGGCAGTTGGCGCTACAGCATTACCGGGAATGTGATCCCGATACTTGGAAATCCAAGTCTGGCAATTGGGGTCTGTACCCATCAGCACATTTGCAGCATGAACTGCTTCCATCTCCGCAGGGCGGCAAGCGTTCATCATCGCCGATGTCATGCCCGAAGCAATCGCCATTGGCAGGAAAGCCGCGTTAATG
>CAZOCA010000518.1:0-3318 GCA_964578105.1 uncultured Pararhizobium sp. | reverse complement strand
GTCTTGTTGGAGATCAAGTGATGGATGCCGATACTTTGGAAGATGTACCTCAGGCCAAACCCGATGTGGCCGAAGTCGTGTTGGCGGCACGCCATGTCGCCAAGAGTTTTGGCGCGGTTCAGGCACTGAAAGGTGTGAATTTCGACGTCCATCGCGGGCAGGTTACCACGCTATTTGGCGAGAACGGCGCAGGCAAATCCACTTTGATGAAAGTGCTGTCAGGCGTGCATCTTCCGACTGACGGTGAGCTGATACTGGACGGGAAGCCCGTCGTGATCACATCAACTGTTGCAGCCCGCGAACTGGGTATTTCAATCATCCATCAGGAGCTGTCGCTGGCCCCGAACATGAATGTGCGGGACAACATCTTCATGGGGCGCGAAATAATGGGGTCCTTCGGTGTCGACTATGCCGAGCAGGAAAACCAGACTCGCGCTCTGATGCGCGATCTGGAGGAGGACATCGATCCGCTGACATTGGTTGAAGACCTGCGTCTTGGCCAGCAACAGATCGTGGAAATTGCCCGAGCGCTTTCCGTCAATTCGCGCATTCTCATCATGGATGAGCCCACATCGGCCCTGTCCGCAACGGAAGTGGAGGTTCTCTTCAAGGTGATCCACGACCTCAAGGCGCGTGGCGTAAGCATTGTCTATATCTCGCACCACCTTGAAGAGGCGCTGACCATTACCGACCACGCAGTTGTTTTGCGCGACGGTATCATGACCGCCTACGGCCCCCGTGCAGAGATCGATCTTGAGTGGATTGTCCGCAACATGGTCGGTGATAATTTTGACCTTGGTTCGCCGCCAGAGAACATTTTGGGCGCACCCGCACTGCAGTTGGAATCGCTTTGCGTTCCCATGGCCTCAGGCGCTGGAAACGCTGTAGATCGTCTGGATCTGACCGTCGCGGCAGGAGAGGTCGTCTGCATCTATGGTTTGATGGGCGCGGGTCGCACCGAGATGATGGAATGCGTCGCTGGCCGTCTGGCACCCAGTTCCGGCAACATTTTGCTGCATGGACGCGATATTTCGAAACTGACCATTTCACAACGGATTGCTGCGGGCCTCGTTCTTGTCCCGGAAGACCGTCAGCGCGACGGGCTGGTGCAGACCATGAGTGTGGGGCGCAACCTGTCGCTCGCTTCGATTGGGAACTTTACCAAGAACCTGTTCACAAACACCAACGACGAAGACGCGATCATCGACCGATCCATCAAGGAAGTGACTGTCAAAACGGAAGGCCCTGACGCGCCGATTGGATCGCTGTCCGGTGGCAATCAACAGAAGGTCGTGATCGGCAAAATGCTGGCGACCAAACCCTCGGTAATCCTGCTCGACGAGCCCAGCCGCGGCATCGACATTGGTGCCAAGGGTGAGGTTTTTCGGATTTTGGCGGATCGCGCCAACAACGGCATGGCCGTTGTCTATACAACATCTGAAGTGACCGAATGCCTCGCAATCGCACATCGTGTCATTGTAATGCGGCGCGGCCGGATTGCCGCGGAATTCACCCAAGACATAACCAAAGAAGCAATTATGGCAGCTTCCGGCGAAAGCCTGGCTGCATGACCGATACGCAGGGAGACCGCAAAATGTCAGATGTGAGATCGGCTTCGCTAGAAACCAAGCCCAAAAAGGCTGGTGAGCTAAACCTTGTGCATCTGTTGCTTGAGGGCCGGGCATTTTTTGCTCTGATTGTCATCATTGCGATCTTTTCGGTCCTGTCGGCGAATTACTTTTCGGTCCCGAACTTTCTGATTATGACTTCACAGGTGGCGATTTTCGGCCTCCTGGCAATTGGCATGTTGCTCGTCATTCTGTCCGGTGGAATCGATTTGTCAGTGGGCTCAACGCTGGCTTTATGCGGTGTTTTCGCGGGGTTCCTGATGCAGGGGATCGAGCTGGAAGCTTTGGGTATCATTTTATATCTCCCCGTCTGGGCTGTCTTCATCTTGACGCTTTGCATGGGGGCACTGGTTGGAATCCTCAATGGTGTTCTGGTCGCCTATTTCAAAGTACCGGCCTTTGTTGCAACGCTTGGAACGCTTTATGTGGCGCGCGGTGTGGCACTGCTCATGACCAACGGGCTGACATTCAACAACCTGTCGGGCGACCCATCGTTCAGTAATACCGGCTTTGAATGGTTGGGCTTCAATCGTCTTTGGGGCGTTCCGATCAGCATTTTCGTGCTGACCGCTGTCGCTGTCTCTGTGCATCTTTTGCTGACAAGAACGCCTTTCGGGCGGTGGCTCTATTCCACGGGTGGAAATGCCAATGCGGCGGAGCTGTCTGGCGTGCCGGTCAAGAAGGTTCAGATCTGGGTTTATGTCCTGTCCGGTGTATGCGCCGCGATCGCAGGTATCGTGCTGAGCTCTCAGCTCACCTCTGCCGGGCCGACTGCCGGTACGACTTATGAGCTGACAGCTATTGCAGCTGTTGTCGTTGGGGGCGCGTCTTTAATGGGCGGACGTGGGACGGTGCGCGGCACGTTGCTGGGCGCTTTCGTGATCGTGTTCCTGGGCGCGGGCCTGGTTATCACCGGCGTGTCATCTTACTGGCAAACCGTTTTTACGGGTGCGGTTATCGTGCTCGCCGTCATGCTGAATTCAATTCAATACGGAAATAAAGGCAAGTCAGGCTAGCTTTTGATCCAAAATATTCGCGACTGCTCAGGACCAATGAACCTGACGCGGAAAATGCCGGGCATCGGCAAAAAATCAACCAAGGGAGACTATCATAATGATTAAGTTTACTAAACGCGCAGTGCTTGCAGCTGCGGTATCGCTGCCGCTCATGGCAGGATCTGCCTGGGCCGAGGGATTGATCACCATTATTGTCAATGACCCGGCTAACCCATACTGGTTCACGGAAGGCGAAGTGGCCAAAGCGACAGCCGAGGAACTGGGTTACGAAGCAACAGTGTCTGCGCATAAGGGCGACACCAACGCTGAATCCAACCTCATCGATGCGGCCATCACAAATGGTGCCAAGGCAATCATTCTGGATCCGGCAAATGCCGATGGTTCGATTGCAGTTGTGCGCAAAGCAACGCAAGCGGGCATTCCCGTCTTTTTGGTCAATGCAGAGATCAATGAAAGTGGCATCGCGATTGCACAGCTTGTTTCCAACAATGCTCAGGGTGCCGCTCTGGGCGCCGTTACATGGCAGGGATTGGTCGGTGATGAAGCTAAATACGTAGAGTTCTTCGGCAACCCAGCTGATAACAACGCAGCGACACGCTCTAACGGTTACAACACCGTGTTGTCACAATATCCTGGACTTGAGAAAGTTGCTGAGGAAGTTGCCAATTGGGATC
>CAZOCA010000517.1:1252-3320 GCA_964578105.1 uncultured Pararhizobium sp. | reverse complement strand
TGACAGATCACCTGGAGGCACAACATCGGTGTGGCCGGCAAACACGAAATGAGGTCCGCCGCTGCCAATAGTCGGATAAAGGTTTTCAATTGTGGGCGTGTCCACATCTTCAAAGCTTGGGCGCGCAACGGCAAATCCGGCAGGTTCCAGCAGCGCTTGCAGGGCCGTTAGTGCCCCGCCTTCATCAGGTGTGACAGAGGGACATTTGATCAGGTCCTGAAGAATGTTGGTGGCGGATTTTTGGGGCATAATTGATGGAACTCAAATGAAACCGGATGAAAGAGGCTAGGGTCTGCCCCCTGATGAAAGAGGTGCCTTTTATCTTGGCGGGACCATGCCATACTTGTTTGGCTCGTTTTTACCCTTCAGCAATCCAAGCAGAAGAAAGGCCAGTAGGCCAATAGCTGGAAACAGAAACACGCAAGCAACAATGCCGGGCCAACCCAGATCATGCAGTCGTTTTACCGAAATGGCAAAAGTCACATAGAGCGACGCCATCATGATCATGAAAAACGGCGCCATCATTGCATCGGGCAGGAGGATTTCTCCGTCGCTGGACAATTCGATTGAACCGGCAAACAACATGCGAAAGGCCACAAGCGAGATACCCAGCAAAAACGCATTGGCCCACCAATACTCTTCCCGGTTCATGCGTCCGGAAAACTTCAGCATGGCCCAAAGAACATGATGTGTCTGGTTGCTGCGCTCTGGAGTCTGCTGGTCTGCCATTGGCTATTTGTTCCTGTTGAAGGGTGCCTGTATGCTAGGCGGATTAAATCTGCTTTCGTGTGTTTGTCCCTTGCTAAACCCAAACTTGAATCAAAACAAGAAAGCCCCATCATGTGCATCTAAGTCCTGATGTGCCTGCCTGCAATCCGCCGCAATTCAGTCGCTAGGTTCTAGCAAAGAAAGGTCCGCTAGCGGATATGCAATTGATGAAAAGATTTATCTGCCTGGCGCTGCTGTTGCCATTGGTGGGGTGCGCCTCGCTTGGGTCAACGGACACCAGCCCTCAGATAACCGGCAGTGTTAAGACGGAACACATTCTTGTGGCGACCACGCGCGCCCGTTCGGCTGAAGGGGACCAGTTTTTCTCCGGGGAACGCGCCAGCCTTGATCATGCCGCTGTGTTTGTTTCCATACCGCCAGGTCACCAGGCTGGCGCTTTGGAGCGTCCGCGTTATGGTCAGCCGTCTGCGGACCGGCATTTCGTTATTCGCGACCGTACTTATCTCAACAGCAGTGAGATTTTCTCGCAAGCGGTCAATGCAGAGATTGCAACACGGGAAAGCAGTGACCGCGATGTCTTGCTGTTCGTGCATGGCTACAATACCGGCTTTTCTGACAGCGTCATGAGATTCGCCCAATTTGCGCATGATTCCGGCTTTCAGGGAACGCTGGTTTTGTTCACATGGGCTTCTCGGGGAAGTCCGCTGGAATATTTCTATGACCGTGAAAGCGCGACAATCGCGCGTGACGGACTGGAAAAAACCCTGAAGCTTCTGGCCGGCACCAATGCGCGCAAAGTCCATATCATGGCCCATTCCATGGGCAATTGGGTTGCAATGGAAAGCCTGCGGCAATTGCAGATCGCTGGCAATCCGACCCTTGGCGGCAAAATGGGAGAAGTGGTGCTAGCCTCGCCCGATATTGATGTTGGCGTGTTCAAGGCGCAGATGCAACGGCTCGGCCGTCCGGAAAAGCCTTACAATCTGCTGGTTTCCAAAGATGACCGTGCGCTTAGTCTGTCGCAAAGACTGTCCGGCAATCAGCCACGCATCGGCAATTACGCTCAGGATACGGAAATCGCGGATCTTGGTATCATTGTCTATGATCTGACCAGCGTGAAATCGGATGATTCCCTGCGCCATGGCAAGTTCGCGCAGGCCCCGGAAATTGTGCAACTCCTTGGCGGCCGGTTGAATGAAGGCAATCAATTTTCTACAAATGATGTTCGGTTTTCTGACCGCCTGCAAACCCTGACGCGCAATATTGGTCAGGTTGTCGCCACCACTGGTGATATCGTCATTCACACGCCGCAAACGGTGCTGACGCGGCCCGACGAAAT
>CAZOCA010000517.1:0-1152 GCA_964578105.1 uncultured Pararhizobium sp. | reverse complement strand
GGCAGGCCTCGCCTGCGATACAGGTTGGATTCCACAACAAAGACTGACGAAATCCCACACAGAACGCACAAGACCACGTTGCACCCAGCTACATTTTCACATCCGGAATTCTTTACATTCAAAAAAAAGAATGTAATGATGTGTACACGAAATTCAGCGTTGAAATGAGCTGAACAATGTTTGTGACACAGGGGAGGACCTGATGTGAGCGATCAGAAAAACCGCCAGAGTGCAGGCACGGATGTGCAGCAGGATGGCTCAGGGTCGGACCCCATAAAAGGGACGTCCCGCCGCAGTTTTCTGCGTGCTGGCGCTGCCTCTTCGCTGGCTATGGGCGCAGGTCTTTTGACGGGACAAAAGGCTGTTGCTGCCGGTGCCGGTGACCCCGCAATACTGGAACTCCAGGACTGGAACCAGTATCTTGGTGAGGGCGTTGACGCGCGCCCATACGGCACGCCCTCACCATTTGAAGACCAGGTCGTGCGACGCAATGTCCCATGGCTGACGGCTGACCCTGTTTCTTCGGTGAATTTCACGCCATTGCATGATCTGGATGGGATCATCACGCCAAACGGGCTTTGCTTCGAGCGCCACCATGCGGGCATTGCCGAGGTGGATCCGGCACAGCACCGTCTGATGATCCATGGTATGGTGGACAAGCCGCTGGTCTTCACCATGGAAGATCTGAAGCGCTTCCCCAGAGAAAATCATGCCTATTTTCTGGAATGTGCGGCCAATTCAGGGATGGAGTGGCGCGGCGCTCAATTGAATGGCTGCCAGTTCACCCACGGCATGGTTCACAATGTCATGTATACCGGCGTCCGGTTGAGCCATTTGCTGGCAGAAGCAGGCGTTAAGCCAAAAGGCAATTGGCTGCTGGCAGAAGGCGCCGACAGCTCCACCATGACACGCTCGATACCCATGGAAAAGGCGCTGGAGGATTGCCTGGTTGCCTTCGCCATGAATGGCGAAGCCTTGCGACCGGAACAGGGTTATCCGGTTCGGCTGGTGGTTCCCGGCTGGGAAGGCAATATGTGGGTCAAATGGCTCCGCCGTCTCGAAATTGGCGATGCGCCCTGGCAGCATCGTGAGGAAACTTCAAAATACACCGATCTGATGGCCGACGGGCGCGCAAGACGCTTTACCTGGGTC
>CAZOCA010000516.1:373-3321 GCA_964578105.1 uncultured Pararhizobium sp. | reverse complement strand
TGTGGATCAGCGCGACGATGCGGTCATCACAGTCTATCCGTCATTCCCTCTGCATGAAGACTACGCAACACTTATGGGCGCAAAAGTTGAGCGAATTGGCCTCACCAATGTGCTGGAAACCGATCTGAAAGCGTTGCTGGAAGCTGTAGCCAAGCCCGCAAAAATGCTTATTTTCGCAAATCCCATGAACCCGGTGGGTACGTGGCTTAATCCGCAACAACTCAAACAGGTCATAGCAACAAAGCATCCAGACACATTGCTCGTGCTTGATGAGGCGTATTACGAGTACGCCATTAAAGGCGACTATGTTTCCGGACTGGCCTGCCTGATGCCAGATGATCAAAACTGGATCATTCTGAGGACATTCTCCAAAGCCTGGGGACTGGCTGGTCTACGGGTCGGTTTCGGGATTTGCGGATCAAAACAACTGCGTCAGGCCCTTGACCTCACCCGGACGCCCTTCAACATCAATGCAGTTGCACAAATGGCGGCAACACTGGCCCTGCAGAATGATGGCCATATGAAAAGCTGCACAGCCGAAACAATCCGGCAACGAGACCTCATGGCGCAGGAGTTGAGCACCCGAGGCTTCAGAACGGCTCGATCACTTGGGAATTTTATTTTCTTTGACGTCAATCGCTCGTCCATGCCGGTCGCGGAAGACCTGATGAAACGCGGAACAATTGTCAAACCATGGAAACAGGATGGATATGACACCTACATCCGTGTTTCCATCGGATCAGAACAGGAAAACGCCAAATTCCTGGCCGATCTTGATGCTATTCTGCCGCCAGATCATAAGCAGCCTGTATCCGCGTAATTGTCGTTATCAAAGCGGCACGATCCGCCATTGCATTGGCCACTATCATCGCGCCCTCAAGCGCACCGACTATTTCCAGCGGATCAGGCGCCCTGTCTGTCAATCCGTGTCGCACATTCAAGGCCGACAACCAGCGCACATTCATCTCAAAGAACCCACGAAGTCTGGCGTTTAATGTGTCCGGCAAACTGTTGGCCTCTGCACTAAGAATTGCGCATAAACAGACAGATTTCCCCACCGAAAACGCGTTATCATAAAGGGCCAGAAACCTGGTCATTGCCGCGCTCGGAACTGACGTATCAATAGCATCAAGTTCAGCCTGAAACCGCGCTGAATAGCGCTCCACCAACTGATCTCCCAGATCAGATTTCTGTGGGAAATGATAGTGAACGCTCGCGCTTTTCACGCCAACATCACCCGCAAGGTCGCGAAAACTGACGCTGTGAAACCCTCTTCCCCGCATACGTGTTTCTGCGGCGTCCAGAATTCGGTCCCGCATCGGCAAAACATCACTATTCATATCAATTCCAATTTACCTATCTACTGATAGATAGTGGTTGACAGTCACACCAGTCAAGTCGTATCCGATCAAACACCTTCGAATAGACAAAGAACTTCATAGCCAACACCACGTGGAGAGAAAATGGACAAGAATTCAGACTTCAAAATCCGCGCTGTCGTTCATGCAGCAAAAGAGCCCTGGGTTCCCTCTCCAATACCCGGTGTAGACCGACGCATGCTTGACCGGATTGGCGATGAAGTGGCGCGGGCAACCTCAATCGTCCGCTATGCACCCGGCAGCGCGTTTTCAGCTCATACACATACGGGCGGCGAGGAATATCTGGTTCTATCCGGCGTGTTTCAAGACGAGCATGGCGAATTTCCAATCGGCAGTTATGTCCGCAACCCGCCTCAATCATCACACACGCCCAGCGCTTCAGAAGGCGCGACCATACTTGTGAAACTGTGGCAGTTTGATCTTGATGACCGGACCGCGGTAACGCACCACACGGCGGATATGAGCCCTGAACCGGTCGCAGAGCGGCCCGGCGTCAGCATCATTCCTCTGCACAAAGATGTTCGTGAAACTGTTCGAATTGAAGTTTGGGCCCCCGGCGCTGAAATCCACATCCAAGCTCACAAAGGGCTTGAAGTCTTTGTTCTTGAAGGCAGTTTCACCGAAGCAGATGAACTGTTTGAAGTCGACTCATGGTTGCGGCTGCCCGCTGATGAAGATTTTGCGGCCACAGCAGGGCCTGTCGGAACGCGGGTCTGGATCAAATCCGATCACTTGGCGGGGGCAATCACCAGCCCGATAGCTTCAAAGGAAAAAACCTGACATGGCGAGCAATGGTAAACTCATATTGGTTGCAGGTGCAGGCGCTGGATTGGGAGACGCGTTGCTGGACCGATTTGCAGCCGGTGGCTATCACGCTGTAGGCTTGGCTCGCACAGAACGCATTGCACCTTCGGGGCATGTGATACAGAGCGTGGACTTGGCAGACCCGGAAGCTGTACACGACACCGTTGCCCGATTGATTGCAAAGCATGGCGCACCAGCGACCGTCATTCACAACACGGCGCATCTGGTGCGTGGGCCATTTCAGGAAACCACACCAGACAGTTTCAAAGCGACCTGGAGCAATATGGTCCTCTCCGCAGTCGCTCTGGCTCAGGCAGTTCTGCCAGCCATGCAGAAAGATGGCGGCGCTTTCCTTGTATCTGGCGCAACAGCCAGTCTGCGCGGTGGTTCGGGCTTCTCTGCATTTGCTTCCGCCAAATTTGCACTGCGCGGCCTCACCCAGTCTTTGGCCCGTGAATATCAGACGGATGGCATTCACGTTGCCCACGTCATTCTGGATGGCATCATCGACAGCGCCAAAAGTCGGAACCTGCACGATCTCGACCCTTCAAGAATGATGAAACCTGATGAATTGGCCGACGCCTATTGGACCTTGGCACATCAACCAAAATCCACGTGGACTCACGAATTGGATTTGCGCCCCATGAGTGAAAATTTCTGATGCAGACGAAAACGCTCATTATCGGCGGGGGCCTTTCCGGCCTCGCTCTGGCGGATCGCCTTCACCGTGAAAAATCGGACTTCCTGCTGGTCGAAGCTTCAGAC
>CAZOCA010000516.1:0-363 GCA_964578105.1 uncultured Pararhizobium sp. | reverse complement strand
CGACGATTGGAGGTGCTGCCTTCGATCTTGGCCCGGCATGGTTCTGGCCCGGACAGCCACGCCTTCGGTCTCTGATCGACAGGTTTGGGCTAAAGGTTTTTGAGCAACATGCAGAAGGCGAAAGCGTTGTCGAAACGGCAGACGGAAGAGTTATGCGCGGCCGGGGATACGCATCCATGCAAGGGTCCCTGCGTCTGGCAGGCGGCCTTGGTTCGCTCATCACGGCACTTGTCAACGAACTCCCGGACGGTAAATGCCATCTGTCAGCACCTGTGACAGCCCTCACACACACGAATGGCGAAGTGCGTGCCGACACCGCCATTGGTTCCATTTCCGCCCGGCATGTCGTGATCACGGCACCAC
>CAZOCA010000515.1:0-3327 GCA_964578105.1 uncultured Pararhizobium sp. | reverse complement strand
CCCATCGAGCTATTGTCCTGTGCGCGGTATGGCAGCTTTACCTCCTGACTCTATCAGGATTGTCTTATCGGCATCTTGTTAAAGATAGGGGTTCAGGCTACGAGAAAGGGGCCCTTCCGTTTGACCGATATTGGCAAGACATTTCGTGACTTCCGCATCGGATATGCCGGAAAACATTTCAGGGCCAAGCAGCAACTCGCCGTCGTATATTGATGTGATTGTGCCATTTCCGGCAGCAAATTTCTTAATACTTGGCATGATGTCCTCGCGAATTGAAATGGTGTCGCTAAAGGACTTCAAACAGCAAACATTTGTCAAGTTGACGCAGACAAAATCCAGGAATTCAATGTGCCTAAACTGACACTCTTTGATCTAGACGGCACCTTGGTGGACAGTGAAATACTGTCGAACCAGGTGCTTGTAGATGTTCTGGCGGAACAGGGCATGAATTTTTCACTGGATGAGGCCGTAAAGCGGTTTCGCGGTGGTAAGATGGCCGAGAGCATTGCTGATGTTGAAACGCATTTCGACCGCAAGCTGCCTGATGATTTTGTCCCCTATTTGCGGCAAAGAACAGCTCAGGCTTTCGAAAAAGAGTTGCAGCCCATCGATGGCGCTTTGGACTTGGTAAGGTCCATCAATTCGCAAATCTGCATCGCCTCCAACGGTCCGCCGGAAAAAATCAAATTGAGCCTGACGATCACCGGCCTCCTGCCCTTTTTTGGTGACAGGCTGTTCAGCGCCTATGAGATTCAGGCTTGGAAACCCGATCCGGAATTGTTTCTGAATGCGGCCAGAAAGCTTGGAGTCGCGGCGTCAGACTGTGCCGTTGTTGAGGATAGCCTACCCGGAATTCATGGTGGATTGGCAGCCGGAATGAAAGTCTTTGCCTACTTCCCCGACACAGTACCGACATCGTTGCCGAATGATGTATTGGTGGTCAGACACCTGTCAGAGCTGAAAGAGCATCTGTAAGCTGTCAACCGCAGAGAAAACTTACATCGGCAGGGCTTCACAGCCCTTGATGTTGTCAATTCTAGCGCTACATTTTGGGCAACACAAAGGAGAACTAAATGAAACAATCACGTCGTGAATTTCTGTCAACTTCGGCAATCGTTGTCGCAGGCATTACGCTATTGCCATACGCAGCCAACGCCGCTGGCCATGCCAGCGACATGTTCACAACTGGCGCAGGAGACATCAAAGTCCATCCTGTCAGCCACGCCTCCTTTGTCATGGAAACACCCATTGGCACGATCTATGTTGATCCCGTCGGCGAAGCATCAGCCTATGCTGATTTCCCGGCGGCTGACCTGGTACTCGTGACCCATGAACATGGTGATCACTTCAATCTGGAAACACTGGCCGCGGTTACTGGCGATAGCACAAAGATCATCACCAATCCGGCCGTCTACGGCAAACTTGCAGATGATCTGAAAGCCAAGGCATCCCAGATTGCCAATGGTGAGACCACCACATATGAAAGCCTGAGCGTTGACGCCATCCCGGCTTACAACACCACGGAAGAACGTTTGAATTTCCATCCCAAAGGCCGCGACAATGGCTATGTACTGGGATTTGAGGGCTTCCGCGTTTACATTTCCGGCGACACTGAAGACATCCCTGAAATGCGCGCTTTGGAAAACATTGACCTGGCCTTTGTCTGCATGAACCTGCCATTCACAATGGATGTGGCTGCAGCCGCTTCAGCAGTTGCCGAGTTCAAGCCGAAATATGTCTATCCTTACCACTATCGTGGTCGTGACAATGGCACGCAGGACCCGGCAGAGTTTGCCACTCTTGTGGGCGAAGCGGCCGAAGTCAAAATGGGCGGCTGGTACGGCTGACATTTACAGCAAGACCAAGAGAGCGGGTAATCACCTGCTCTTTTTGGACCAATACATTGGTTGACAAACAATGCGACCAACAGTAGTGAGCGGCAAGGGAAAAGGTCCCTGCCGCTCGCTGGCTCTGCCACGGTGAAACCTTTGAAACTCTTCCATCTCCCGATTTCAGTTTGCGGAGCAATGGTAATGCGAGCACCATGCAAGACCGCATCCAAACGCTGAAAGAGGTTTGTGATGAAAGGTTTAAACACACTACCCCCGCTCGATGAGTTGAAGACACAGGCAAAACGTCTGCGCACAACTTTGCAGTCACAGGGAACAATTATCGGCCACAGCAAAGCGCTGGAACTTTTGTCTCATCAACATGGCTACAAAGACTGGAACACCATGCATGCAGCTATTGGTAACCGGCCACCGCCAGACCAATTGAACCTTGGAGACAGGGTGCACGGCCATTACCTTGGTCAACCCTTCAAAGGGGAAGTTCTGGGCGTACAGACAGGTGCAACACCGGAGCGTCTACGAGTTACATTTCTATTTGATGAGCCAGTAGATGTTGTAAAATTTGACAGTTTCTCGGCTTTCCGGAAACGTGTCAGCTGCACCATAGGTCGATCAGGCGCGACTGCTGAAACAACCTCAGACGGTTGTCCTCAGCTGAGCTTGTGGACCTGAACTGACGGCAACAAGTTTTCGGGCTCGCCACGTAAGGCGGGCCCGATTTACTGTCAGCTTGAATTCTGCTCCCGTAAGCCACACATTGATCCAACAGATATAACAACAGGACTCAGTGCTATGCTGCTCGATACACCCATTTGCGATTTTGGTTGGAAAGCGCCCGACTTTGAGCTGTCAGATCCTGATGGCGTCAGCCACTCCCTGAACAAATCCATGGGCCAAAACGGGCTTTTGATCGCCTTCATCTGCAACCACTGCCCCTATGTCCATGCGGTCATAGAACGGCTTGTCGCCGATGCAAAAATCCTCCAACAAGAGGGTTTTGGTGTGCTGGCCATCATGTCAAATGACTATCGCAATGTGCCTGCAGACAGCCCGGCACAAATGAAACTGTTTGCCAGACAACACGGTTTTACTTCCCCTATCTGGTGGATGAAGATCAGAGTGTCGGACGCACCTATGGAGCAGTCTGCACCCCCGATTTCTTTGGTTTTAATAACAAGGCAGAATTGCAATATCGTGGCCGCCTTGACGATGCGGGCATGAAAGACGCCACAAATCGCATACCGGAACTGCTGAATGCCATGCGCCAGATTGCCAAAACGGGTACCGGGCCCCAGCAACAGACCGCCTCCATGGGCTGCTCCATCAAATGGAGCTAGCAGCACCGCAGTCAGAAGACTAGAATCTGGACCCAATTTCCCAATTGAATCCAGGTCCCAGCCGACCTCAGTTCAACGGTCTTGCCACCCGAGCCATATCAGGCACTTCATCAATCAGGCCGCGTTCCTTCATGAACTCA
>CAZOCA010000514.1:0-3346 GCA_964578105.1 uncultured Pararhizobium sp. | reverse complement strand
TGGTAGAGAAGTCTGGATAGGTCAGGCAGGTGAGGACGGTCTTTCGCCCGACAAGTTGGAAGAATGCTTATCCTATAACGCAGAAGGGCCCCACCAAAACGGGGCCCTTCATTTTTATTCACTGCAGAACTCTTGAAGTTTAGTCCTGTGAAGCATGCCCGCCGGAGATTTCATCCGTTTGCTCATCGGACAATTCTTCCGGAAGTACCAGATTGAGAACAATCGCAATAATTGCTGCTGGCAGCAGACCTGTGGTGGCCAGAAGCCTGAGCGTGTCGGGCAGATGCTGCAGGGCACCTGGCTCCAATTGCAGACCTAGGCCGATGGACAGGGCCACAGCAAAGATGACCATGTTGCGTCGGTTCCAGTTCACATCAGACAGCATGGACACACCAGCTGCCACGACCATTCCGAACATCACAATGACGCCGCCACCCAGAACTTCAATGGGGATGGTGGAGATCGCAGCACCCACTTTCGGCACCAGACCGGCAGCAATCAGGAACAGTGCACCGATGGTCACCACATGACGGCTCATGACGCCGGTCATTGCAATCAGGCCGACATTCTGGCTGAAGGAGGTGTTCGGCAGGCCGCCAAAGATGCCAGCCAAGGCTGACCCGATACCATCGGCGTAAGTCGCGCCGGTGATTTCTTTGTCGGTTGCTTCCCGGCCAGCACCACCTTTGGTGATACCAGAGACATCGCCAACAGTTTCCACAGCTGACACGAAAGCCATCAGGCAGAAGCCGATAATAGCAGCCATGCTGAACTCAAAACCGTAACGAAGCGGATCGGGAACAGCGAAATCTGCTGCACGCCCCACATTGTCAAAACTCACCATGCCAAGTGCGTATGCAACAATATAGCCCGCGACCAGCCCCAGAAGCACTGCCGATACCGAGAGCATGCCTTTGGTGAAGAACTTCAGACCCAGTGTGACCACAATGACCACCAGAGCCACGGACCAGTTCAGCAGGCTGCCATATTCCGGTGTGCCGATGGCCGGAACACCGCCTGCAGCATATTGAATGCCCACTTTCACCAGTGCCAGACCGATCATGGTCACAATCAGGCCCGTGACGAGCGGAGGCAAGGCAAAGCGGATACGCCCGATGAATGTGCCGATCAGGGCATGGAACAGACCACCCACGATCACGCCACAGAACAGGGCAGGAAGCGCATCAACGCCCTTGCCGGCATCCAGCGGGATCATGATGGGTACAAATGCAAAACTTGTTCCCTGCACAATCGGCAGTCTTGCGCCAACCGGTCCCAAGCCGATTGTTTGCAAAAGGGTGGCGATGCCAGCAAAGAACATCGACATCTGGATCAGATAGATCAGTTCCGGAAAATCAGGGGAATTGGATCCAAAACCAAAACCTGCCGCGCCGGCAATAATGATGGCTGGTGTTACGTTTGACACAAACATGGCCAGAACATGCTGAATGCCCAATGGCACTGCTTTGTGCAGTGGGGGTGTGTAGTTCGGATCGCGGAGTTGCTCCGGGGTTCCGATAGATGTGTCTGCTGCCATGATTGCCTCCTATGACGAGCAATAAAACCCAGTTGGGTCAGTTCAGCATTGGTCAGTTGCCCGCAATCACATACGGGTTTTCAAACCAATGCTCTTCCAGATTTTTGCCGTCGCCAATGCGATCAACAACGGCAAACAAGCCCGGCTCGGACAATGGTGTCAGTACGCCATGCCAGGTATTGCGGTGGTAATTCACGCCCTGTCCGGGCGTGGTGATGAACGCAAGTGGTGTGCCGGGTTTCCCGTCCATATCCGGCGCTACAATGGTCAGGAACGAATGGGCGGTCATGGGAATGAAGGCCTGGCTGCCCAGTGGATGACGCTCCATCATATCAAGTCTGTAGGGCAGACTGCGCGCGTCTGATTTGAAAAAACTGATGCCGGCTGTGGCGTCGTCCCCGACAAAATCGATTTTTGCAAGATCATGAAAACGGCCGCACAGGCCCTGATTGATGATCATGTCAGGCTTGTCGCCAATCTCCAGAACATCACCAAACGGAGCAAATGCATCCTTGCTCAGTGGTTGTGTCTGAAGGGTGAGACTCATCCCAAAATTCTCCCGGTTCCTAATCTGCCGGTTGTCAGCTTCATATGGCGGTTGACGTCCTTGTAAAGCAGATAGCGGAATTGTCCGGGACCGCCCGCATAGCAGGCTTGCGGGCAAAAGGCGCGCAGCCACATATAGTCGCCAGCCTCAACTTCCACCCAGTCCTGATTGAGCCGGTAGACCGCTTTGCCTTGCAGCACATAAAGCCCGTGCTCCATGACATGAGTTTCCGCAAACGGAATGACCGCACCGGGTTCAAGGGTCACAATGTTTACATGCATGTCATGGCGAATGTCGTCAGATTCAACAAAGCGGGTTGTCGCCCATGTGCCATTGGTTTTGGCCATGGGAGCGGGTGCCACATCCTGTTCACGGGTCACGAAGGGCGGAGGCACATCAATGCCTTCAACAAATTCATAGGCTTTGCGAACCCAATGGAACCGCACTGCATCTGTGCCAGAATTCAAAACGGTCCAGGCTGTTCCAGGTGGCAAGAATGCATAACCGCCCGGTGCCATTTCATGTGCTTCGCCCTCAATGGTCAGCGTCAACGCGCCTTCAACGACAAACAGCACGCCCTCAGCGTCGGGGTCGAGTTCGGGTTTCTGACTGCCGCCGCCGGGTTGAACTTCCATAATGTATTGGGAGAAGGTTTCCGCAAAGCCCGACAAGGGGCGTGACAGAACCCATAGGCGGGTTTTTTCCCAGAACGGCAGAAAGCTGGTGACGATATCCTGCTGAACGCCCTTCGGAATCACCGCATAGGCATCGGTAAACACCGCCCTGTCTGTCAGCAATTGGGTCTGCTCGGGCAGGCCGCCATGAGGCGCGTAATAGGTGGGGTTAGCCAAAATCATTCCATTCTGTTGTCATGGCAGCATATCGCTCAGGCGCAGAAGAGCTATGCGCTCAACCTGTCGGCAGGCCGCAGAGAATTCCGTTTGGCGATCATGATTGATGCGTGTCTGGAAGGCTGAAAGGATCACATCCTTGGTCAGTCCCTTCACCGCAATAATGAATGGAAAACCGAATTTGTCCGTATAGTCAGTATTCAGCTTTTGAAATGCGGCGCGCTCAGTATCGGTCAATGCATCCAGTCCAGCAGATGCCTGTTCGGATGTGGATTCAGCGGTCAGCCGCTTTGCCGCGGCCAGCTTTCCAGCAAGATCCGGGTGCGCTTTCAAAACAGCCAGTCGCTCGTCTTCACTGGCGGAGCGGAATTTGCGGGCAAGCGCATTGGACAAGCCAAGGGCTGTATCGTG
>CAZOCA010000513.1:0-3348 GCA_964578105.1 uncultured Pararhizobium sp. | reverse complement strand
CGCTTACAGACACTATTTTCACATTGGGAGGACGGTCAGGAATTTCCCACGAAGCCGCTGATGGTAGTTGGGCACCGTAATATGCGGCCACGCCTACCACGCCAATGCCGCCCCAGATGCACAAAATGAACGACCAATAGAACAGGCCGCCTACTATGCTGCGACCGCGATTGCGCTTTTGGTTTTTCCTGGACTTGGCGTTTGTTCGACGCTTTGTTCCTGACTTTGCCTTTGCAGGCGCTTTTCGCGCCGTCGATTTCTTGGTGGTTTTCTTTTTTGGAACCGGAGCTGCGCGATCATCATCGGTCACAGATTTAACCGCGCTGGAATTTTTCGACGCATTTTGAAAACGCGGTTCCACGCGCTTTTTGGGCTTCTTGCGAAAAATCATCGGGTCAAATCACCGTTACACATTACAAATTGGCGGTGACATGACTTTAAATTACGGCCATTTAAGGGGGCGTTAACAAGGCATTGCTGGATTGGTTAAGTTTTTACTCGTCTGCAATGCGTTAGCGATCTTTGATTTCGGTGTCTTCCGGCGGCAAAAGCGCTTCAATGGATCCAATATCATCGCTACTCATGGGCCCGCTTTCCAAAACAGCCACCAAATCGTTCACCTGCTCTGCGGTTCGAAATCCAGGAATGGGAACGGTGTTGTCCGCTTTGCCGAGGATATAAGCCAGCGCGCCCTCAACCAGCGTCTTTCGTCCAGCTTTTAGAATTTCAGCAACGCTTTTCAGCCGCTCCAGCAGTTCAGGTGCTGGTTCACCATCGTCAAAATAGTTCATCCATTCAGGTGACTTGCTGCGAATATCATCTTGCGAGATTTTCTTGGTTCCATCCAGGATCGCATCGCTCAACAAGCCCATTGCCAATGGGCCGCGGTTAAAGCAAAGCAGCCCTTTAGCGGCCTCTCTCACTTTGGTGGCCGGTACAAAAATATTCATCGCATTTTGCATCGCTACACTACCCTTGCGACCCGCAACATAGGCAGCATTTTCGGGATAGTCGGTCGACCAACCATAGGTGGCAATTTTGCCAGCTGCCACAAGTTCATCAAGCGTATCGAAGATCTGTTCTTCGTTTGGCTCATCAAGTTGATTGAGGTGCAAAAACACCAAATCCAGCACGTCACGCTGCAGTCTTGTGCGCGACGCATCAATTGCGTTGCGAATGTATTCTGGGGTAGTTGCATGTCCGGTTAGCTGCTTGGTTTCGGGGTCAAACACATTTCCGAATTTGGTAGAGATGATAACGTCGTCGCGATCGCCCACAACGCTGCCCAACAATGATTCTGCGTGGCCGGCACCATAAACATCGGCCGTATCAAACAAGCGAATTCCTGCTTCCAGTCCCGCTTCGATGGCTCGTTTTGATACTTCGTCATCGACTTCGCCCCAGCCCAATGGCTGCTCTCCAGCATAGAACGGCCCACCGATAGCCCAAGTGCCAAGTCCCAGACGCGGCGCCGATTTTCCTGCAATGTTGATTGTTTTACTCATGCGCTCATTTCCTTTTTGAGTTTTCCATATATGGACAGCTTATTCTCAAGAATTTTTTCACATGCTTCGATTTCGGCTCGCCGTTCTGCGACGCGTTGCTGATGCTTTTTGAGTAGTTCATAGCGCTGAGGGATTGTGTGTTTGCCCTTTGCATTGAGCTCAGCAAATTGCTGCATCTCTTTCATCGGCATGCCGGTGGTCCGCAACTTCGAAATAATGTCGAGCCAGCCCATGTCACCGGGTGCGAAATTGCGGTGCCCTGCCGCATCGCGGGGGATAGGTTCCAGCAAGCCTGACTTTTCGTAAAACCGTATCGTATCGGCACTTAAGCCGGAAATTTGTGCAGCTTCCGCAATACGCATTTTGTGCTCCTTTGCGATCAAATTACTGCCTTGGAGTTACTCCAAGTCAAGCAACGAATTGAAAATCGTTAAGCATCGCTTTTTACCAAGAAAACGAGATTAATTCTGTGTTAACCGACAGACTTTAGCGCGCATGTTACTATTGGGCCTTATTGCAATGAAAAGGCATTCGGAAATGAGCGGTCAGCGCATAAACTGGATCGACCAGGCACGCGGTCTCAGCATTATTCTTGTTGTTATCATGCACTCAACACTTGGCGTCGAAAAAGCCATGGGCGTTGAGGGCTGGATGCACCATGTGGTGGCCTATGCGACACCTTTCCGTATCCCAGCTTTCTTTTTGATCTCTGGCCTGTTGCTTGCGACTGCATTGCGCAAGCCACTGGCTGAATTTATCGACAAACGCGTTGTTACCTTGCTCTATTTATACGTCGTCTGGCTTACAATTCAGTTCGGTTTCAAAGCGCCAGGTATGGTCGGCGAATTAGGCGCTTCCGGCACCTTGGCTGCGTATCTGAAGGCATTCGTACAGCCGTTCGGCACCTTATGGTTCATCTATGTATTGCCGATCTTTTTCCTTATTTCGCGCGCTACAATGCACCTACCCAAATTTGCAGTGCTCGGTGTGGGTTTGATTGCAAATCTCGCACCTATTCACACTGGCTGGTTGGCCATTGATGAGTCTGCTGCGTTCTTTTTCTACTTCTTTCTCGGTCATGTCGCAGCGCCCTACATTCAACATCTTGTTGACTGGGTCACTGAAAACTCAAAAGTCGCGATGCTGGGCATCTCCGCATGGGCAATTGGCCACGGTCTGCTGCTTGGCTATGCCGCACTGCCGGTCGTCCATGTTGTGTTTGCACTTGCTGGCGCCATGGCGCTCATTACTGTCGCGGCGCTGCTTCGCTATTTGCCCGGCATGGAACTGTTGCGCTGGATTGGCCGAAATACGATCGTGGTTTATCTTGGCTTTTTCCTGCCCATGGCGATTGCAAGAACAATGATGATAAAATTGGGCTTCATAAGTGACATTGGCACTATCTCACTGCTGACGACAATTTCGGCGATTTTGGGCGCGGTCATAATGTATGTTGTTGCAGACAAGTTACGACTGGCCCAGTTTTTCTATCGCAAGCCAAACTTCGTTTTGTCGAAATCGTATTTGGGATTGGAACGCCGCAACACGCCGCGCACCAATCCGTAATCAGCGCCGCTGCTATTGATCTGCTAATGCAGTCAAAATTCGGGCCCAGGACCGCTGGCCTTTGTGAAATGAGCTTAGGTTGTACTTTTCATTAGGCGAATGAATCCGGTCATCAGGCTGCGCAAATCCAACAAGCAATGATTGCATGCCGAGCAATGACTGGAAATCACCAACAATTGGAATTGAACCCCCCATTCCAATCATAACCGCAGGCTTGGGCCACTCGTCAGTTAAAACTTGCTTGGCAGCCGTGAGCGCTTCAGAATCATATGGAAGT
>CAZOCA010000512.1:0-3356 GCA_964578105.1 uncultured Pararhizobium sp. | reverse complement strand
AATTCACCGCCGTGCTTTCCAGAACAATGGCCCAAACAGCAATCAGGACTGTGACAAAGGCAAAATGTGTGCTCAGCGGGGTCCCCGAAGGCCCGGGGACAGTTTCCGGACTTTCGAGGGATTCCAGGTCACTGTTTGAGCTGTTTGAGGCCATTTTACCCGCCTGCCCTGACCTCAGATGAGGCCAAGGTCACGCCGCCAATATCGCGACATCATTTGGTTTTACGATAATGCCAACACTGTCACCCACCGCAACTTCACTGCTTGGGTGCAAGCGCGTGATGAGGTTGGAATCACCCACGGTCACACGGCATTCCAGAGACTCACCAAGGAAGATGATTTCTGACACTTCGCCCGTAATTGGCGTCTCTGCGTCGTCAATTCCCTTCCCGGCAAGCCAGACATTTTCTGGCCGAACCGCGATTGTGACTTTGTCGCCGACTGTGTGATCCAGGCCTTCGGAGTAAGACAATCTGCCCCATTCCGTGTCCATTTGGCCCGGCGTGTCAGCTGTCGGAACGGAGAGAACTTCACCATCGGCAAAATTGCACTGGCCGATGAAACTGGCGACGAAGCGCGAGACTGGCCGCTTATAAATTTCAGTTGGTGTTGCTTCCTGGGCAATCTCTCCATCACGCATGATCGCCACACGATCAGCCATTGTCAGGGCTTCTGTCTGGTCATGGGTCACATAAAGTGCCGTCATGCCAAGGCGCTTGACCAGACGCCGCAATTCCAACCGTGTTTCGGCTCTCAGCTTTGCATCCAGATTGGACAGTGGTTCATCAAACAGAACGACTGTGGCTTCGCGCACAATGGCCCGCGCCAGAGCCAGCCTTTGCTGTTGACCGCCGCTCAGAAAAGGCGCTGGACGAGATTCGTAGCCGCTGAGTTGAACCAGTTCCAAAGCGTTTTTGACGCGCCTTTCAATCTCCGCTTCTTTGAGCTTCGGCTTCATCTCGCGCAGCGGGAAGGCCACGTTTTCAAACACGGTCAGATGCGGCCAGATGGCGTAGGACTGAAAGACCATTCCAATGTCGCGGCGGTATGTGGGAATGGAAATGTTCTGGTCTGTGTCATGAACCACTACATCGCCAATGCTGATGCTGCCGCCAGATGGTGTTTCCAGACCGGCCAGACAGCGCAATGTTGTGGTCTTGCCGCAACCGCTTGGTCCCAGCAGCGTATAAAATTCGCCGGGTGCGACACTTATGGTAACGCCGCGCACGGCATGAACTATGCCTTTATCTGAGTCAAACCGGACGTGAAGGTTATCTATCTCGATCATATCGCGCCGCCTCCCTTGTTCTGGCCAAATCCGAAGATGCGGAGTGACAGAGCCAGGGCGAACATTACACTCATCAGCATTATTCCAATTGCTCCTACTGAGTTGATATTTCCATTGTCCCAAAGGGACCAGATCATGACGCCAAGCACTTCGTTATTGCCGCCTTGCGACAGGATTAAAGGCAGGCTGATGAAGCGCACGCTCAGCATGGCCACGTAAATCCAGATACCGACAAGCGTCGGCATCAGTAGCGGCGCAAAGATTCGGATCGCCACGCGCCAAGGCGGCGCTCCGCACAGCTTGGCTGCATCCTCCAAATCGGAGTGGACCTGAATCATCGCCACACTCATGGCCCGAACAGAATAGGAGATAAAGAGAATGGTGAAGCCAATCACCAGAGAATAGAGCGAGCCAAAAGTGCTTGCACCTGTGAGCGAGTCAAACTGGATCAACAACCAGAACAGGGCCAGACCCAGAACGATGCCTGGTATGGAATGTGGCATGAAGGACAGCACGTCCAGTGTGTAACGCGCTGCAAACCGTGTGCGCACAATGATGTAGGCAACAATGAAGGACAGGATTGTCACTGTGGTCGCAGTCATAAGTGTCAGTGAAATCGTGTTCCACATAACCCGGCCAACGCGTGGTTGCCGGAAGACGGCTTCATAGTGCTTCCATGAGAAGGACTGAAAGGCATCAATGGATGGCTGGCGCAGATACCCGACCAGCGACACATAAAGCAGCACCAGGAACGGCAGCACGATGGTGACAAACAGGAAGAACAGAGCCAGGCCAATGGCCGGATAACGCCATTTGCCAAGACGAACTGCACGCGGTGTGTAACCTTTGCCGGTAATGATGGAATAGCGTTCTGAATGGCGCACAAGTCGCAGATAGAAAAATGAAATGATCAGCGCGATGAACAGGTAGAAGACCGCAGCGGCATTCGCTTGCCCGAAGGCCGGGATCGTTCCAATATTTTCAATCAGGTTGAAGACCCGTGTGCTGAAGACGTGCAGGTTGACCGGCATGCCAAGAATGCCGGGCACCTCAAAATTTTCGATGGCGGTGATGGCCTGGAAAATGCTGATGGCAAGGACGCCGGGCAGCAGCAGGGCAAGGGTGACCCGTCGTATCGTGCGCATGGGACTGGCGCCACTTGCGGCAGCGGCCTCTTCCAGGCTGGGATCCATACTGCGCATAAGCGGCACCAGCATCAAGAACGCGACCGGGACCAGTCGAAGCCCCTCGGCGAAAATCAACCCTGCCATGGAGTAGACATTGAAAAGTGGTTCTTCCAAACCGGTCATAAACATCCAGCCACGGTTCAGAAACCCGGATCGCGGACTGAGCAACAGAACCCAGGCGATGGCATGCAGAATACCGGGAACGGCAATGCCAAGCGGAACACCTGCATAGACCCACATCTTTCCGGGCATATCCGAGCGCTCAACCAACCACGCCAAAACGGCTGCGGTGGTAATGCCAAAGATTGTTGAGCCAATGACATAGATGGCTGTGTTCCACAGCACGAGATCAATCCGCTGTTCAACCCAGACAGCATAGAAATTGCCGAGCCCCATATTGTCGATAGAGAACTCATTGGGCAGACGTGATTGGCTGAAAGCCCCTACAACCAGTGAGAAGACAGGCGCTGCAACCATGGCAGCGATCAGTATCAAAATGGCCCAGGGAAAGAAGCGCCCCGCAAGATTTCGAATGTTTGCGGGGCGTTTTTTGGCTACAGTCTGGCCGGCATCCAAAGCAGTGTTGCTCATGCTATTGCCTGTAATTGGAAGACAATTGATTGGCCGGCGCCATTGGCGGCGCCGACCGGCTTAGCTTATTTACCTGGACCACCAGAGTTGGACCAAAGTGGATTCCAGACCTTGTAGAGCTCCGGCAAACCGACCGTCAGGCCCTCAATCGTCCGCAGGGCAATGTCTTTGCCGGCAAACTCTGCACCCAATGCAGCAGCACCGTCGATCTGCAGGTCTTTGTGAACGGGACCGTCGCCACCAGCCACGTAGCGGACCATCTCGCCTAACTGGCAGACAATACAGGATAA
>CAZOCA010000511.1:0-3357 GCA_964578105.1 uncultured Pararhizobium sp. | reverse complement strand
GGGATGAGGGTCTGTTTGCGCGCGTGCTGCCACGTCACCATCGCATCATCGAGCTGATTGAGGACGCGCATGTGAAGGCCACCGGCGGGTCCGTTCGGATCATCGAAGATGGTTCCGTCAAAATGGGTGAACTGGCTTTCATCATGGCTCATAAGGTCAATGGCGTTTCGGCTCTGCACAGTGAATTGGTCAAGGAAACTGTGTTCTCGGACCTGCATGCCATTTATCCCGACCGCATTACCAATATGACCAATGGGGTTACGCCCCGGCGCTGGCTTTATTCCTGCAATCCGCCTTTGCGAAACCTCATCAATCGCAGCATTGGCGAGACTTGGCCGGATGATCTTGAACAGTTGGATGGTTTGGCAAAATTCGCAGATGATGCCGGATTCCAGCAGGATTTCCGCACTGCGAAGCAGCAGAACAAAGACCGTCTTTCAAATTGGTTGAAGGCTCGGGATGGCGTGTCACTTGACCCGTCTGCCATGTTCGATGTGCAGATCAAACGCATTCATGAATACAAGCGTCAATTGATGAACCTGCTGGAAACAGTGGCGTTGTGGAATGAAATTCGGGACAATCCAAACGGGAACTGGACGCCACGGATCAAAATTTTTGGTGGCAAGGCGGCACCAGGTTATGTCGTGGCCAAGGAGATCATCCATCTCATCAATGATGTGGCCAAAGCCATCAATAAGGATCCGGTGACGTCTAAATTTCTGCAGATCGTCTATCCGGAAAACTATAATGTCACGATGGCGGAATTCCTGATTCCCGCGACCGATTTATCCGAACAGATTTCAACCGCCGGTAAGGAAGCCTCCGGCACCGGTAACATGAAGTTTGCCTTGAACGGTGCGCCGACCATCGGCACATTGGACGGCGCAAATGTTGAAATTCGGGATCGGGTAGGGGCAGAGAACTTCTATCTGTTTGGCCTGACCGCGGCAGAAGTTGTTGCTCGGCGGGACGAAACTGACTTTTCCCGCAATGCGATTGAAGCCAGCCCACGTCTGTCTCGTGTTCTCGGGCAGATTTCTGATGGCGTGTTCTCTCCTGGAGAGCCAAAGCGGTTCGCTTCTCTGGTGCGGCGCATGTACGAGCACGACTACTTCCTCGTGACTTGTGATTTCGACAGTTATTTTGAAACGCAGCGACAGATTGATGTCGACTTCGTTGATACAGAAAGCTGGACGCGCAAATCCATTCTCAATACGGCGCGCGTGGGTTGGTTCTCGTCAGATCGAACAATATCAGGCTATGCTGATGAAATATGGAATGTGCATTCTGCAATCGGGTCATAAAGATCCTGGACAGAGCGCGCTTTAGGGCGGGACATGATTGATATAAATCCAGACGAAATCCGCGCAGTTACCTCAGGGACACATGGTGATGTGTTCTCGGTGCTTGGTTTGCATTCACATGACGGGCAAATGGTTGTCAGTGTATTCATGCCGGGTGTAGACGCTGTTGATGTTCTGGATTCAGACGGTCTTACAAAGCTTGTCACTTTGGCTCCACAAGGCGGTTCAGATGGTTTTTTTACGGGCGTTGTTCCAGAGCGAACAGACCGTTTTGAATACCGTCTGCGGTTCACGAAGGCCGGACACATATGGGTGAGTGATGACCCATACAGGTTCGGACCGGTTCTGGGTGAGAAGGATCTCTATTTCTTCAATGAAGGAAGCCACACCCGCCTTTGGGATGCGCTCGGCGCTCATGTGATGACCCATGAAGGGGCTGCGGGAACCCATTTTGGGGTCTGGGCACCCAATGCAAGCCGTGTTTCCGTTGTCGGAAATTTCAATGGATGGGATGGCAGGACCCATGTTCTGCGACGCTGCGGGCAAAGCGGTGTCTGGGAAATATTTGTGCCCGGCATTGGCGATGGGGAACCCTACAAGTTTGAATTGATGGACAGTCATGGGCAGCTTCTGCCCCAGAAAGCCGATCCGTATGGATTTGGCTCTGAACATGCCCCGAAAACGGCTTCGATAGTGCGGGTGCTCGATGGCCATGAATGGGCAGACAAGGGTTGGATGTCCAAGCGCGCAGTGCGCCATTCCATTGATCAGCCAATTTCCATTTACGAAGTGCATCTGGGGTCCTGGCGGCGCGTGCCGGAAGAGGAAAACAGACCGCTTTCCTATTATGAGCATGCCTCTCAACTGGTCGAATATGTCAAGGATATGGGCTTTACCCATATTGAACTGATGCCGATCACAGAGTTTCCATTTGACGGATCCTGGGGCTATCAACCCATTGGTCTTTTTGCGCCTACCATTCGCCACGGCAATCTGGAAGAGTTCCGCGCTTTTGTGGAAGCCTGCCATGCGGCGGATATCGGTATAATTCTTGATTGGGTGCCCGGTCACTTCCCGGAAGACGAACATGGTCTTGGCCAGTTTGACGGGACTGCTCTTTATGAACATGCGGATCGTCGTGAGGGGTTCCACCCCGACTGGAACACTCTGCTGTTCAATTATGGGCGGCTCGAAGTCAGAAATTATCTGGTTGCAAATGCGGCTTACTGGCTGACGGAGCACCATATTGATGGTCTGCGTGTGGATGCCGTTGCGTCCATGCTGTATCGCGACTATTCGCGCAATGAAGGCGAATGGGTGCCAAATGTGCATGGCGGCCGTGAAAACCTTGAAGCGATTGATTTCCTGAAAATCATGAATGAAACCGCCTATGGCGCAATGCCTGGCGTGATGACCATCGCGGAAGAATCAACAGCATTTCCCGGTGTCAGTGCACCCACCAATTATGGTGGGCTCGGCTTTGGTTTCAAATGGAATATGGGGTGGATGAACGACACGCTGACTTACATGTCAGAAGATCCGATCCACCGAAAATACCATCACCACAAGATGACGTTTGGACTGCACTACGCCTTCAGTGAAAACTTTGTCCTGCCCATCAGTCATGATGAGGTGGTGCATGGAAAGGGTTCGCTTCTGTCCAAAATGCCAGGGGACTTGTCAGAGCGCTTTGCCAATTTGCGCGCCTATTATGGGTTCATGTGGGGGCATCCGGGCAAGAAGCTGCTGTTTATGGGCAATGAATTCGCCCAGAGTCAGGAATGGAATAACAATAGCAGTCTGGATTGGCATCTTCTTGATGATCCCGGGCATCAGGGTATCCAGAACCTTATTCGCGATCTGAACGCGCTTTATACTCAGACGCCATCGCTCTACCAGAAAGACTGCAAGCCAGACGGGTTTGAATGGATGGAAGGCGACGCTGCTGAAGAATCCCTGTTCGTCTGGGTGCGTCGTGGTGAAGATACTTCAAAACCAGTGCTGGTGGTATCCAACTTCACACCGGTCGAGCGCAGCGCACGCCGTGTGGGGG
>CAZOCA010000510.1:0-3364 GCA_964578105.1 uncultured Pararhizobium sp. | reverse complement strand
TTATTGACCAGTGCCAGACACCACTGGAAATCTGCAAATCCTACGCACAGAAAAATGATCTGCACCCCACCACAATCCGTGCAGATATGGCTGACTTCCAACCTGACACGCCAGCCGGGTTGATCCTGGTTCACGGTGTGCTGTCCTTCATCCCGCTCACAAAGCGCCTGCCGTTTCTGAAGCACCTGAGGAATTGGCTGACCCCTGGTGGCATGCTGATTTCCTCCACTCAAATGGGCCATAAGCGGGGAAAGACTGAGCGCGAAGCCCGTATCGATCAGGCACTGCAAAACCTGAAAACTGTTCTGACAGGCAGCACTGATATGGAAAACACGGAAACTGATGTGCTGGAACGTCAGTTGAAGGAGGGCATGCGGGCCCGCAACCAGCATGCAGATTTGTTCAACACAGAAGGAGACGCCATCAGATTTTACGAAAGCGCAGAACTGAGCGTTGAGAGTTTCACATGCGTCGACACCGCCAAGCGAGCCGTGAATGGGCTTGAGCGCCGCTACAGCCAAAGAGGCCTTGCCGTCTGCAGCCGCGCCTAAGAGGCAATGAGGCTGGCATAGAACCAACCTGTAATCATCGGCTCGGCTCGAATGTCCAGAACCAGAGCCAGAAAACCCAACTGAACCAGCGCAACACTCAATGCAGCAAGCCCGCCGGCAAGGATACTTGCCCCCGCCTTCCGCATCATCCAGCCGACATACACGGCGCTGGCCAATGGCAGGCCGACAAACGGTGTCATGATGCAAAAAATCACCGTTGTCCTGATGTGATCAAATGTCTGCAACTCCGGCCTATCCGATGCAGTGTCGCTTTGTGAAGGCCGGAACCCCACAAACATCACCAGTCCAGCCAGCATAAACCCTGTCACAGAAACAATCAGTGGAACGGGCGAGGCACCATTTGGGAGCAGCAGGCTGCCGAAAATAGCCGCCATAAAGACAAGGCTCAGCGGCAAGGCCAATTGAGCATCGGCCGGTCCGGCAACAATCCGGCTGCCCACGGAACGGGACCGCATGCCACGCCAGGCAATCAAGCCAAAAACGATCAGCATGATCACACTGGCAGGTCGGCCAAACATCGACCAACCCCAGATCTGGGATGTTTGAATATAGGAGATTTCTGCCAGTGGCCCCATGATGAAGCCCAGCAGAAAGGCGGCGCGGGACCATTCCACACGTTTCAGAGCCACCCCAAGCGCACCGCCAATCACGAATTGCGCCAACGTTGTCCAATGCATGTCCTGATAGAGTGCCGCAAATAAAGACAACGCAATCGCTATCGGCACCATATGATCCCGGCGCAGGGCAGCCAGCCGAACAATGCCAGGAACGACAGCAAAGAACATCGGGATTGCAAGAAGATTAGCCAGCAAAACAGTGAGTGCCAAAGTCACCGAAACATCAACATCACTGGTCAGTAAATTGGGCCCGACTGGCAACCCGATCACCAGAAAGGCCCCCAGCATTATTGCCATGCTGGAACTGCCCGGGATGCCAAAAAACAGGGTCGGCACCATGGCCCCGCCTTCTTTGGAATTGTTGGCCGCTTCAGGCGCAATCACACCCTCAATCGCCCCTTTCCCAAAGGGCACCTCAGATTTGGAGTGATTAGCGGCATACGCGTAGGACATCCACACGGCGACGCTGGATCCCAGTCCCGGCATCATGCCAATGCCAATTCCATAGAGCGATGAACGCAGCACCAGTCGCACATGGGCAAAGGTCTTGCCCATGCCATGAAACACATCTGCAAGGCTGGTGGACACTGCCCTGTCATGCCCCTTGGCATCAAAGGACCATCTGGCCAGCATTTCGGGCACCACAAAAATTCCGCCCACAAGAGCCGCCAGATTAATGCCGCTACGCAGTTCCGACAGGCCTAACGTAAAGCGTGCCGCAGATGTGTTCACATCCAACCCGATACAGGCCACCAGAAACCCGAGCGCTGCGGCCAGTAATCCAGTCAGCAGACTGCGTCCGGACAACAAGGCAACCATCGAAAGGCCGGCCAGAGCCAGCAAAAGAAACTCCGGCGGCCCAAAATGGTTGAGCACCAACCGTGCGACAGGAATAGCTGCCAGAAACGCCAGGGCACCAAGAACACCGCCAATCGCCGAGGAGGATAGACTGGCTCCCAGTGCCTCCCCTGCCCGACCCATTTTTGCCAGTGGATAACCGTCCAGCACCGTAGCCGCATCAGCACCGGTCGATGGCAACGCAAACGCAATGGCCGGAATAGAGGCGGAGGTGTGAACCACAGAATGCATGGCAAACAGGAAAACTGCACCGCCCAGAGGATCCCAGAATGCAGCAACAGGCAAAGACAGAATAATGCCTATACGCCCGCCAATTCCCGGCGCAAGCCCGGCTACAAAGCCGAACAAGGTCCCCAGACACAATGCTGTCAACAGGCCAATCCCGCCGGACGTTGCAACGGACAGGAGTTCGGCAAGTACCGGCATCAATTAGCTTTACATAAGGTTGTGGAACAGACTGTGAAAACTCTGCCCGAAGAACGGCTCAGTTGGAAGTCCCGGCTTGCGAAAATTCGCAGCGCGTCGCCTTGCCCCGCGACATGGCCAAGCCACACGCATAGGCCGTGTCTAACAGCTTTTTTTGCGCTGGATCGGATGTCAGCAACTCCTGCAATTGCGCCTCAACAGTTTCGCTGGCCACCGCTGCAACCGGCACGCCTTCCTGTGCGGCTTTTTCAACGAAATCCGGGTCACTCAGAATATCATGAAACAAAAATCGCAAAGCTGCCACATCCTCATCCGCAACAGATGGCGGCGCGTAAAAAGCCCGACCCATGCCACGCGCCGACTTAATGAACGCAACAACCGAGGCTGGTGCATCTGGTACAAGAAAGCTTTCAAGTGGCTCTACCGCGCCCATCGCAGCGGGAAAATCCTCTCCGGTAATCGTATACAACGCCTTGATATCGCCTGACGCCAGCAGCGGCTCCAACCCGGCATCTGCTGCAATCGTGTAAAAATCGACATCTGCGGCCAATAGCCCGCGCAGCCGATCAGACTTGTTGAAACCGATCACAATTTTTGAGGGAATTCCAGTCACTGCGTTGAGCAGAATTCCCACAGTTGCATGAGTCGCCAGAATATCACTGACCGGAAGAATGGTCTGCGGGTCCAGGGTACGTAAAATTTTGGGCTCCCATGGCAGACCGCGCCGAGCGACCATGATAAAACTCTCCACTTCGACACCGGCAATCCATTGTGCCTGACGAAAGTCAAAATCCACATCCTCACGCTCATTCAATTGGGCAAAGGCAATTTCAGGCGGCCGCACAAAGCCGACCGCAAGCACACCGTCAGCCCGATCAAACAGATCACTGG
>CAZOCA010000509.1:0-3379 GCA_964578105.1 uncultured Pararhizobium sp. | reverse complement strand
TAGCCATCATAATCCGTAATGTGGACGGAGCTGTTGCCGCGCTCGGACCACTCGCCGCTCTCACGGATCAAGACGCGCTTCACACCGGTTCCTTCAGGCCAGGCAAGACCTGTAATCTCGGCACCGGGGAAAACGGCAGCTGCCCGAGCCAGAACTTTTGGCCATGAAGTTTCGCTGCTGCCACTTACTGCGTCAACGCCATCGCCAAAATTCTGGCCATAGCTGTCATCATCTTCATAGGGCCAGAAGAACGCCGCGCGTGATGTTTCAGGGAATGCCAGGACAACGCCAGCAAGAATCACAGCAGCTATGGGCAGCGCCAGCAATATCCCGGTGTTGCGGTGCAGGCGCAAAAGCTCTGCGCGCTTGAGACTGCGTAGCGCCAGACCCGATTTCCACGTGCGCCGGGCCGGCCAATAGGCGATCAAACCTGCACCTATCAAAACAAGCGCAGCGATGCCTGTAAAGCCGATGATGTAAAGCCCAGCGGTACCCGTCAGCAGGCGATGATGCAGATCCAGCAACCAATCCTCGAACCGTCCATTCGGTTCCCAAACAGCCAGAATCTGCCCGTCAGGTGCGATATAGGCGGAGCGTTTATCGACCAGATAGACTTTGCTGAGACCAAAACTCTGGTCGCCAAACTCGATTCGGCTGATGGCTGCATCTCCAAAGGCCGCATCAGCTGACAAGGCAATTGTTGCCATGGGCTCAATGCTGCGTTCGAACGCCAATGCGCTCTGCGGAAAGACAAAACCCAGATAGGTATTTTTCCAGATCAGCAACGTTCCGGTTGCGCTGATAAGAATGAGCAACACCGCCAAAGACGCGCCCACCCAGCGATGGATCACACGTGCCGTCTTCGTCACTTTTTTTAAAAACATGGTATCCTAAGCCCATTTTTTAAGTTAGCATGCTAACCTATAAGCGCACCCTCCGGTTGTCGCTCACCCCTTACTTTAGTCGCATATAAATGCATTTCTACCGATAATTCGTTGATATTTAAAAAAAAATCGTTTTATATTACAGTCGAACTGCAAAAATACTGAATACGCTCCTGAGGGATGGAAACGTATAAACAATTTAAGATTGAATTTTCTACTGGCCTGAACGCTATGCTGGCTTTCAATCAGGGGGCTGAACATCAGCCGGGTCTCCGGCGAATTTTGGAGGAACTATCAATGCGTAAAAAGATTCTTATTGGCTGTATGGTCGCGCTTTGCAGCGGTGCATTTGTCACCACGGCCAGCATAGCCCATCACGGCGTCAATGGGCAGTTTGACCTGTCCAAGACCTTGGAAAAAACGGGCATTGTGACCCGTGTACGGTTTGTGAATCCACATTCCTACGTATACTTCGATGTCACGAATGATGCCGGTGCGGTGGAACAATGGCGCTGTGAGCTACGCTCCGGCAGCCTTTTGAAACGCAAGGGCTGGACCACTGACATGTTTGCAATTGGGTCGGAAATCACAATTTCCGGATCACCTGCACGCACCGAGCCGACCACCTGTTACACCGAAAACATCACATTTGCGGATGGCAGATCGCTGATCCGTTACGGAGAAGTTGATGATGATGGCAATTTCATCAACCCCGAAAAAGGTGCCGACACAGCCCAGAACCCTGCCGGTCAGCAACCTGCAAGTGATACGCCGGATCTGTCAGGCAATTGGTCTGAGCCGATCGCAAATGGACCGCCCCTTGCCTATGCGGGACGTGCGCCGGACTATGTCTTGACGCAGGCAGCCATAGACGCGGCCAATAACTGGGTCGCGGAAGATAATCCACGCTTCAGTTGCAAGCCAACCAACATCATTCTTGACTATCGCTTTGACCAGATGATCAACAAAATTGAGCAATCAGCAAGCGAAGTGAAGCTGACTTACGGCTTTATGGATGTGGAGCGCACCATCCATATTGACGGCGAGTTCCCTGGCACCATTGAGCCAAGTGTAACCGGCTATTCAGTGGGCAAATGGGATGGCAACAAGCTGGAAGTCATGACCAAGGGTTTTGCACCAGGTTTTCTTGAAGCCATCGGCGGACGGTCCACTCGGTCGATTCCGCACAGCGACCAGATGGAAATCGCTGAAACCTTCTATGTCGATGATGCCGGTGAACTGGTGCATGAGTACACAATCACCGACCCGGTTAATCTGGCCGAGCCGCATTCGCATCTTCAAAAATCAGTTAAGACAGACGACGCATTTGAGCCATTCAACTGTGACGATTTGACTGTCGAAGAAGCGTTCAGCAACAACTGATTTACGCTGAACAGACCCTGTAAAAGAGCCGATCAGGATGAAACGAACACTCCTGGTCGGCGCATTAAAAAGACCACGTCTCGCACCAACGTCTTTTGGATTTCGAGTTGTGTGAGCGACAAAACGCCTGTGCCAACAAACGCCTATCTAACACAGGCCGTCTGCATATGCTGAGATAAGACAAGAGGGATCAATGGATTTTCTGTTCATGCTCGAGGATTCGGCGCTTGGGGCCATGGTCTCAAGTTCCATCTGGGGTTACCCAATCGTGCTGTCACTTCATGCGCTGGGCATGGCAACACTGGTTGGCATTTCGTTGATGCTGAGTTTTCGCACTCTTGGGTTTGCCTCCAAAATACCGGTCACTTCACTTGCACCCTATTGGCGCATCGCTCAGGCTGGCTTTGTGGTCAACCTTCTGTCCGGCACGGCCCTCTTCTTTGGCAGCGCATCATCGCTGGCCTTCAACTGGCCGTTTCGCATCAAGATTGTCATGGTCATTATCGGCCTGCTGCTGACCCGTCATCTCGTGAAAGTCTGTATCAAGGGCGACGGTCTGGTGACATCCAGCGATCGCACACTGGCCGCTGTCGCGGTTCTGATCTGGGTCGGCGCACTGATTGCGGGCCGTCTCATCGGCTATGTATTTTAGGGAGATCGGCAGATGAATGATGCAATAATCTGGCTCAGAGCCACTGACCTCCACGCATTTATCACCGGCAATAGCTGGGTCTGGCCATCCATGGAAATGGTGCATTTCCTCGGGCTGTGTCTGCTGTTTGGCTCGCTTTTGTTTGTCGATCTTCGTGTCATCGGCGTGGCGCGCAAAGTGCCGCTGAAACTGGTCGACACATTTATCATTGTCACGCTGATCGGCTTTAGCCTCAATGTCATCACCGGCACATTGTTTTTGGTCGGAGATCCCGGGCGCTACTTTGTCAACATCGCGTTCAGACTGAAAATGGTGCTGATTGTGATTGCCGGGCTGAACGCGTTGTATTTTACCTTCCGGGTCAGGCCACAGATACAAGCGGGCGCCGATTCATCCACGCTGTCTGCCGATGCAAAATTTGTGGCAGGATTTTCGCTGTGCTTGTGGACAAGCATTATCG
>CAZOCA010000508.1:0-3385 GCA_964578105.1 uncultured Pararhizobium sp. | reverse complement strand
TTTCTGGCTCGTTTGAAAGCGGAGGTACGGATAAAAATGAGAAGTTCTCTGCGGTCACAGGCGATTTTGACTGTCAGGGCCTCTCATTGGGTTATCTGAACTGGCCATTGGGAACGGGCTCTTTTTTCGAATTGTTGCAGGACATTGAAGCTTCTGAAATCGAAGCGATCAGCGCGGAGTTGATGCCCACTCATGGTGATAAGTGGGCTAAAATGATCTCGCTTGGAAAAGCCGGAAAAATTACAGAGGCTGTTTCTCAAGCTAGGGGCTGGCAAACGCCAAAATATTCAGCAGGTGCCTGCAACGATCACAAGCGAAACGGCGTCCGCTTTGCAGACAAAATGCTCGTCAAGGAAATAAAGGCTTTTCTGCTTCATGATACCATCCGCGATGCCCAGATAGCTGGGCTGCAAGCGATTGCAGGACAGGCCTATGAAAAAGCCCTGAAATGGGCTGGCCTTCAACGCGGTGATGGCGCTGCCCCGCAGTTTAATGAGTTTGCCGTCTTTTTCGACCTGCGCACACAAAACGGCCTGAAATACGCGGACAGCCTTATGGCACTTGTGACTGAAACCAATGAATCCTACCGGTGGAAACGGACTTACAATAGAGCCGCAACATCATGGATCCAGGTGGAATGGGACCAGGTTCATCCAAAACATGTCGAGGATGGAAAGCAGAATGCAGAGCATTGGCGCAAAGCCTTTGATCGTGGCGAGGTGTCAACCAGCGACAATCAATTGCTGCTGTTGATTGCGATGCGTGGCATGTTGGCCAAGCAGCCCTACACAACGGACACAATGAACCGAAAAGGCGTTATGGCAATTGGTTTTGGATGGGCTCACACTCACTTCTTTGACCATCGAAAAACTTATAAAAAAATGGATGCGCTGTTTCGTGCCCACGCCATGAACGGGTCTTAAAATCAGGCCGATTTCGGTTTAAACGACCTGACGTTTTCTCACACCAATTTATCTAGATAATTCCTGGAAAGTCCTGACATCGCATCCGCTCTCGTAGAGCTGAGTGATTACGGCTGGGCTGCGCCCATCGATATTCTGTCGAAACGTCATTGAATTTAAACTTGAGTATTTGACACATGTTTAAAACAATGATTAAGGTGACAAACGTACTCAAGTTTAATTCACCCAGCACGGTCCCGTGACATATTTCAGAAATCCCGACCTGCAGAAATCAAAACCGCTATCGCTATCGGTTTCTGAATTGTGCGAGGTCTTTGCAGCGCTCAACACCCATGTTGGCAGCGAAACGATTTCCTTTGTCGCGATCCAGCAATTCATTACAGGAGACGAAAATGAATTTGACCCGCAATGCCTGCCGCGTAGGAATGGGAAGCGTTTTGCTTCTAACAACGGCTCTGATTGCAGTACCGGCAGCCGCTGAAACATCTGCTGATGCTGTCGCCCAGCATTATGCCGATATTGCACAAGCCAAGTATGAAGATTCGCTGACAACTGCCAAAGCCCTTGGCGAGGCGATTGACGCGCTTCTGTCGTCCCCATCAGCTGCAAGGCAGCAAGCTGCCAAAGAAGCCTGGCTGGCGGCGCGGGTTCCTTATCAGCAGAGTGAAGTTTATCGGTTTGGAAATGCCATTGTGGATGATTGGGAAGGCCGGGTGAATGCATGGCCTCTTGATGAGGGGCTTATCGACTATGTTGATGCCTCCTATGGCGATGAGAACGACGAGAACACACTTTACGCGGCCAATGTCATTGCGCATGCTGCGCTTGTCGTAAATGGCGAGAGTGTGGACGCTGGTGACATTACTCCTGCATTCCTGTCTTCTACCCTGCATGAGGCGGGAGAGGTGGAAGCCAATGTTGCAACGGGATATCACGCCATTGAGTTTTTGCTTTGGGGTCAGGACCTGAACTGTACCGGCCCTGGCGCTGGCGATCGTCCCTGGAGTGACTTTGCAAAGGGAGATGATTGTACAAATGGCAATTGTGACCGGCGCGCTGCCTATCTGGAGGCAGCATCAGATCTTTTGATTGCAGATCTTGAAGAGATGACTGGCAACTGGGCCGAGGGTGGCGCAGCACGTGCGACCATCATGGAAGATCCGACCGCCGCTCTTTCAACCATTTTGACCGGCATGGGTTCCCTGTCTTATGGGGAACTTGCAGGTGAGCGCATGAAGCTGGGCTTGCTGCTGGGTGACCCTGAGGAAGAGCATGATTGTTTTTCCGATAACACCCACAATTCACATCTATATGACGCCGTCGGTATTCAGAACGTTTATACCGGATCTTACACCCGGGTTGATGGAACGACACTGAGCGGTCCTTCACTTTCCCAGATCGTTGCAGAAAAGGACGATGCGGTGGACGGTGAGTTAAAGGCAAAGCTGGCCTTTACGATTGCGCGTATGCAGGACATGGCTCAACGGGCAGACGCAACCGAAGCCTATGACCAGATGATTGCCGAAGGAAATACCGAGGGCAATGCGGTTGTTCAGGCCGCTATTGATGGGCTGATAGATCAAACAAGATCAATTGAGCGTGCAGTTGCAACCCTTGAATTGAACCCACTTAAAATTGAAGGTTCAGATAGCCTTGATAGCCCGACTGCGGTATTTGAGTAGTATTGTCACCCAAAGCGGATTTTGTGAATCTGATGTGGACTCTATTTGAACGTTTTGTTGGACCGGCGAGCTTTCTCGCCGGTCTTGTTTGTTTGCTGTTCTTGCCAACTGGCCTGTCTGCGGTGGGCGATCCCGCACAGTCTGTCAAACGTGCCGATTTGTCTGATGCTGATCTGGAGCGGGTGGTTTCTGTTACTGCACTAACGACTGACTTTTCCAAAGGGGAAGTCTTTGAAGTTAACCAGGGTGGCGCTGGAACTTCGTTGAAGTCCGTCAATGGGGATGCATTTTCTCATTTCACTGCGACGATCAGCTTTGAGGATGAGCAGAATTTTAAGCTCGGCAACGCGTTGTTTCGAAAATTGTGGGTGTCTTCGCCTGCAACGACGCAAGCGTCAGACGGGCTGGGCCCACTGTTTAACGCAAGGGCATGTCAAAGCTGTCATTTGAAGGATGGACGGGGTCATCCGCCGGAAGGTGACACGGATGCGACATCGATGTTCTTGCGACTTGCACGGCCCGCTGATGTCACGGATGAGGAACGCAACTCCGGCGCCTTTTTTGTCGGCAGTCTTCCGGACCCAACCTATGGTGGCCAATTGCAGGATTTGGCGGTGCCTGGGCTTCTGGCTGAAGGCAATATGGTGATTGCCTATACTGAGCGGGCGTTCGTGTTGGGTGACGGTAGCATCGTCAGCCTGAGAGAGCCGGTCTATTCAGTGGCCGATCTTGCCTATGGACCGCTTCATCCTGAGACTACTCTTTCGCCCAGAATAGCGC
>CAZOCA010000507.1:2340-3398 GCA_964578105.1 uncultured Pararhizobium sp. | reverse complement strand
AGCTAATACAAAAAACACTGCTTTAAGGTATTCACGTTTGAGCGCTGCCAACAGTTTGGGTTTTTCCAGATGCCTGTCAAAAATCACGAGACCGAGAACCTGTTTCCCAAATGTTTTTCCTCTCATCGTTATCAAACCTGCGAATAGCAATGGTGCCAAAAGCACCAGAAACGGTTCCATGGAATACGCAATGGTCTGCTGGCCACTTTCGTCCGCCAAATATTCTATTGTTGTTGTGTTGCCACTATCGGTTATCCCAGAGCGACGCAGGACCACGGTATAATGGGTCGTCAAACCCATGTTGGTTGTTCTGCAGATTGACTGATGATGTACCTGTCCCGCAGATGTCGGCAACAGTTCCTGCATTCTTTCGGTGGAGACTATTTGCTCGGATACACACTCTGTGGATTGGAACAATTCAGGGGCTATGAATTGAACATCAAATATTGAATTGAGCGGAACGGTAATGAATGCAAATACGATAAAAACAAGAATATAATCTATCAAATAGGCAAATACTCTGCGGATGAAATATCTGTTTGCCAAAGAAGAATCCCCATAATTCAATTTAACATTGATTTTTTCTAAATTAAAATCACCGATGTTTCAAACTTGGCTTTCTGGATGCGCTCCATTGATCATTCGTAGTGTCCTATCCAACGAGCCGTGAAAATCTTGACCGCCAACGCTTGCCAACATTCTTGACAGAATTCTTGGAAGAACAGTCTCCCGCATCATGGCGGCGCTGATGCATTTTGTCGTAGCGCCAAATCCAAAAACAAAGCCGCATCTAGCCGTAGGCTACCCTTTAAAGACAGAACGCGATGCGCATAGTCTTGGGCCAAATGGAACAGGACTGGACAGGACCGGGCAGAATTGGGCCGCTTGTGGCCGCGCAACCAAAGCTGATGGCACAAGCCTCAGCGCGTCATTTTGGCAAACCAGCCAATTCCAGACTTGCCAACCAGGCTCGGCGATTTTCAGGATGGTTTTGCGATCCCGCGAATTGGAGTTGCATCGCCGAAACAGACAGGCCCGGATTTATCGCCAGCGCTTCA
>CAZOCA010000507.1:0-2240 GCA_964578105.1 uncultured Pararhizobium sp. | reverse complement strand
GTATGCGCCAGTTCCAACCTGATGCGGGCATCATTCGGGTTGAGCATGACTGCCCGCTCCAAATTCGCAATAGCTGGATCGGCCTCTCCGGTAAAACGGTAAAGGTAACCCAATGCTGCATGGGCTTGCGCGTCCTGGTCGTCCAGTTCTATTGCGCGTTTTGCAGCCACTGTCGCCGAGATCAATACATCTTGAAGGTTCTCAGCCCACTGAAAGAAAAATATCGTGCCAAGTGCACGCGCTAACAAGCTATGAGCTGCAGCGAAGTTCGGATCACGGTCAATTGCCTGCTGCGCAAACAATATAGCTTCCTCCTGAGCGGCCTGCGTATAAATCGCTTGCTGTGCGCGGCCGCGCAGATACAGATCCCAGGCTCCCATATCTTCCGTGGGCCTGTCGCCAATGCTTTCCAGGCCCGCCTGATAGATTTCCGGAAGCAACCGCCCCGCAATCGCTTGACTGATTTCGTCCTGAACGACGAAGATATCCGTCAATCCGCGGTCAAAGGTTTCGGCCCAGATGGTTTCATTGTCATCAATCTTGATAAGCTCAGTGCTGATACGTATTTGCTCGCCATCACCGCGCACACTTCCTCGAACCACATAGCCAACCCCCAGCTCTCGGGCGATTTCGACAGGCGATGCTGTCGCTTCGGCATATGAAAACATGGTTGCACGTGAGATGACAAACAGCTCTCGATAGCGGGATAAATGAGCGATCAGGTCATCAGTCAAACCATCAATGAAATATTGCGCTGAATTTTGTCCGCCCAGGTTTTCAAATTGAAGCACAGCCAAGGAGGGTTTGTCGGCGATAGGTTCAGTCTGCCTGTTTGCAAATTGCGCGTACCCAATGACAAAAACCATAGCCACCACCACGAAAACGGCCGTGATCAAACGTCGTCGAGGATGCGCGGTGGGAAGGTCCAAAGACGCGACTTCGTCCAAAAAAGGAGCGATAAACTGGAAACCGCGTTTTGGATAAGTCTTGATAAAGCGGGGCGATGTTGCAGCGTCTCCCAGAGCCTTTCGAACTGCACGAATGCGCGTATTGAGCGCGGCATCCGTAATCGCCCGCCCTTCCCATATTTCTTCAATCAGTTCGTCTTTACTGACAATACGGGCGCTGTTCTGAATCAAGAATTCGAGCAGCCGAATAGCTTGAGGTTCCAATGAAACCGGCTCGCCCTTTTGGGTCAAACCGCCACCGGAGGGATCAAGTTGAAATTCATCAAAGCGGTACATCAGCGGCCCGACTTTTTTTGTTTATCAGCTCAATGTCAGAAAATATCAGCATTTGATCAAGTTTAATCGGGGGAAACCCAATAGCAACGCTCCAGGGGCCGATGCCCTGACACTGAACAAACCCAGGATATGGAGAGCCGATATGCTAAATATGAAATCTTTGATGATGGCAGTTGCACTTGTCTTTGTTGGCCATAGCGCAATGGCAGCAACGGAACTGGACAAAGCGATCGAAAATGGCGGTGAAGTTCTTGACGCAAACGGCATTGCAAATTTGATCGTCGGCAAGGTCGTCACTGCGAAAAGCGGCGAGAAGACGTTTCGTTTTTATTATGACCCAAGCAATGTTCTGCATGGTGAATTGATAAATGGCGGCTGGCAGGGCTCGGGCGCGTTTGCCATCACCGATAACGGCCAGGTCTGCGTGTCCATGGCGGCGGACAAGGGTCGGTATCGCTGCATGACAGTTGTACGCACTGGCGACGCGGTGCAAAAATTCAGAGTTGATGGCAAGATGACATTTGAATTGTTAGCCATCGAACCTTCGACAGACCTATGAGCACCAAGACGGAGAGATGACTCGACCTTCGGCGTTGCCTCAAGCCTGCCATTGGCACTTCTTCGCGAATGGCAGGCTGGTTCGCGGCCAATAATGACAGCCCATGCGACTACCGGCCATATCGTTTGGCACGACTTTGAGACGTGCAAGCTCCTGTCCGCCTCGACACAAAATGTGCAACACTAAAGTTTCACGAAAGACATTTTCAGAGAGGAAATCTGTTGAAATTCCAAAGATTATACTCGGATGCTGAAGGCGAAAGTCATTGGCAAAATGTTGAGGTTGCGCTTGAGGAGCGCGTGTTTGCTCCCCCCGCGCAAAAAATCGAAGTTTCTGAGCCGGAACCCGTTACACAAATGATGTTTCTAAGGCTTCGATCCGGTTGGAATGAGCCCATTCACCCGACACCTGTTCGGCAAAAGCTTATCTGCCTTGCT
>CAZOCA010000506.1:0-3399 GCA_964578105.1 uncultured Pararhizobium sp. | reverse complement strand
TGCTCACATAGCGGAATTTGAAACAATTGAAGATGAAGACTTACGCGCGCCACTTGAAACCCGATCACTGAAATTCGGTCAGGCATTAGTCATGAACCGCAAACGGCTGCATGGCATCGATCGAGTCATTGCAATGGCAAGACAATCACAAACAGGAACCGGAACATCATGAAAGTTGGCGATACCCACTACCGTTCAATATGGCAGGACACTGCAACAGGTGAGATCCGCATCATTGACCAGCGCTGGTTACCGCACGAATTTCGCGTTGTCACACTTGAGACATTAGACGAATTCGCAACCGCCATTCGTGATATGTGGGTCCGAGGCGCGCCGCTTATTGGCGCGACGGCAGCCTATGGTGTCGCGCTGCACATGGCGCGCGACCCGTCTGATGTGGCGTTGAATGAGGCCTATGACGTGCTTCATGCCACAAGACCGACAGCAATTAATTTGCGCTGGGCGCTGGATGAATTGCGGACCACATTGACGGCCTTGCCACTGGATCAACGCGGAACGGCAGCGATCGCCAAAGCCGCTCAGATCGCCGATGATGATGTAGAAACAAATCGGTTGATTGGCGTCCACGGACTTGAAATCATAAAGAAAATTGCGGCAACCAAAAAACCCGGAGAAGCCGTCAACATCCTGACCCATTGCAATGCAGGCTGGCTGGCAACCGTGGATTGGGGCACAGCAACCTCTCCCATGTATCATGCCATGGAAGCTGGTATTCCGATCCATGTCTGGGTCGATGAAACACGCCCACGTAATCAGGGTGCCCAATTGACCGCATGGGAAATGGTTGGCAATTCAATTCCACACCACCTGATTGTAGACAATGCCGGTGGTCATCTTATGCAACACGGACAGGTTGATGTGGTGATTGTTGGAACCGACCGCACGACAGCGCAAGGTGATGTCTGCAATAAGATCGGCACCTATCTAAAAGCACTTGCAGCGGCTGACAACAACGTTCCGTTTTATGTCGCGCTGCCCTCGTCAACGGTTGATTGGACCGTGAATGATGGCGTCAAGGAAATTCCGATTGAAGAACGTGACGGACGCGAAGTAACCCACATCTATGGCCGTCTTGAAGATGGCAGCACAGGTTTTACTCAAATCTCACCAGATGGGACACCCGGAGGCAATCCGGCATTTGATGTAACCCCTGCCCGAATGGTGACCGGATTGATTACCGAACGCGGCGTGGCAGAAGCCAGTGCCGAAGGACTGCTGGCACTGTTTCCAGAACGGCGCTCAGCCGCCTAGGGACAAGATTGCTTCTGCGCTGGACTGATTTGTAACAATGTGTGTGGCGTAGCCACCGCGTAAAGCCGCAATTGCGGCTGGCACGCGGTCACTGCCGACAGATACAAGGATTCCTGTTTCCGGATTACGCATCCGATTAAGGGCAATGCCCATCATGCGTTCGTCCAACGGTCCCTCGATACCATCGCCTTGTTCGTTGATGAAGCGTCCGCACAGCACACCAACGGCACCATGATCAATGTACCAGTTCAACTCTTCAATCGTTGCAACACCCGATGAAACAACGTGACTGTCAGGCGTACATGAGCCAACAGCAAAAAGTGTTTTGTTGAAATGACTTATCTCGTCAAGTTGGCTGGCAATCAGATCTTCAGCACGCAATGCTCTGGCAACTTCCGGACTGGAAAGCATGGCCGGTACATGCAGATTGACACACCGTGCCGAGAATTTGCGCGCCACATAAGACGAACAGACATCTGCTGAAAACCCGTAAGGTGTCGCCATCGAGCCAACCAGTTGCAAAACCGTCAGATCATCCACCGCAATTGTCTCGAGAAACTCTGCCACGTCGTAGATGGTTTTGCCCCAGGCGACGCCAAGCCTGTCGCCGGGTGAAACCAGACGCGGCAGCCATTGTGCAGCACCACGCGCCACGCGGATTTCTGTCACGCGCTGCTCTCCGCTCCCGTCCGGAACGACATAGGCTTCACGAAGTCCATATTTTTCGCGTAGTTGCAGCGCGGCTTCATGGCCCTTGAATGCTTCCGGGGAAAGCGTGATCTGCACATAGCCGCGTTCGCGCGCTTCTTGCAGATAGTTCACGACGGTCGCCCTTGAGACCTTGAATCGTGCCGCAATTTCGTTCTGGTTCAGCCCGTCCTGATAGTACAGCCACGCAGCTTCGATGACGATATCATGCCCGCCAATCTGGCTTGCGGAACGGCGCAACGATTGTGTCGGCATACAGGTCCCCTTATCGCTATAACATTTGACAGCAGCATGTGACTTTTGTCAAATCGCGACGCTAAGGCTCTGGAATTTGCTCCTGTTTTCCATCATTGAATTGCTATGGATAATTGGTGAAATAGGTGGGCTACAGTATGAACGGGAATGGTCCAGAGTGAGGCCCAACGGGCAGATAGTGCGACGAAAAGACCTTGTTCGCTCTGTCATAGGAATGAAGCAGAAATCCGCCCGGTTCCAGAGTGAACTGTGACGCCCCGCCTTCTGTCAGATCCGGGCATACAGCATGAGCAACCGATGGTCCGATCATGACAGGGCCACTGGGCTGGTGACTGGTCATATAGCGGTGGATGTGGCCGCAAATTGTAATCTTCGGGCCGTGATGATTTGAGACTATCTGCAGTAATTCCTCGGCATTGTGAAGCGGCTGTGCATCCATATGCCCAATACCGGTCACAAAGGGAGGATGATGCAGGGCAAAAATCACCGGTTCATCACTTAACAGCGCCAGTTCATGCTCCAACCAGGTCAGTGTCTCTGCTGTCAGAAAACCATGGGATTTGCCGGAAACCAGACAATCAAGCGCCAGAATGTGGGCCTCGCCCAATTGGACATGGCTGTTAAGCATTTCATTTTCGGGTTTCCAGAGTTGTTCTGGAAAAGCGGCGCGCATGACATCTCGGTCATCATGATTGCCAGGCAAAACGCATAGTGGAAGCCGGAGAGGTGACAACAATTCCTTGAGCCGGTCATATTGCGCCTGTCGGCCATGATCAGTCAGATCGCCGGTGATCACGATTCCATCAACGGGTCCGATTTTTGGCAATAGATCCGAGATATATGAAACGGCGTGGGCCAGATATTCCGCTGTATCCACAACGTCATAGGCCAGCATCCTCTGCTCGACCATGTGAATATCCGACAATTGAATGATGCGGGTCATACAGGTCCTCAAAAGTGAATCAGCGAATTGGCAGGGATATCAAGGCCGACCAGATCTCCAATTTTTGGAGCATTCGCGCCTTGCAAGGTCACCATCAGGGGCGCTTCGCAAACACCGGAGATCGTGAGCTTGGTATGTGTCCCGAGATAAACGCGCCCTATGACCGTACCCCGCAATGGAGCACCATCAGGATTTGTGATGCGAATATCTTCCTGACGAAT
>CAZOCA010000505.1:0-3400 GCA_964578105.1 uncultured Pararhizobium sp. | reverse complement strand
CCATTGGGTCTCAAATTCACATCAACTGAACTGGCCTCGACCAAGGCGTACCAATTGCCACCATAGGCCAGATCGAAGGGTGTCGGAATATCAGGGAAGCTGAGGTCTGCTGCAACCATGAACGCCGGAACATTCTTGAAACTGACCGAGATGATCCGTCCGTTCTGATAGTGAACACCAACGGAAATAACGCCCGCTGGAACCTCCAGGTCGAACTGAAGGCTTTCCCGGCCATTGGATTGGATCAACCCAAGATGATCCAGTGTTACCGCCAATCCAATGGTCGCGTGGCCGCACATGGGCAGGTAGTTATATGACCCTAGAAAAAACGCCCCGAAATCAGCCTTTGTGCTTTCTGTGAGGACAGCCCCCACCATGGCCGCGTGACCGCGCGGTTCATGAAGCAGAAACGTGCGCAAATGATCATGGTGCTGCGCAAAGTCATCCATCTTGTCTGCAACGGTTTCGCCATGTAATTGCGGCAAGCCGCCTGTTACAACACGCGTCGGGTGACCGGCGGTATGACTGTCGACGGTGGTGATGTTTGGAGTGTCCGGCATGATTAGCGCCGATGCCCTTCCTTAATGCTATCTGCCATTTTCTCAGCAGCCATGATCGTGGTCAGCATGGTATTGCCGCTGATGACAGACGGCATGATCGACGCATCCACAACGCGCAAACCATCCACACCTATGACCCTGCCATCAGTATCAACGACCGCCATGGGATCTTGCTTATCTCCGATTTTGCATGTGCCGCTGGCATGCCAACTGCCGCAGGCATTGTCGATGATCCAGGAGCGCAGAACATTGGATGACCCTCGAAGGGCCTGCACATCAATGTCTGGCACAATTGCATTTTCGATCATGAGTTTACGAGCCAGAGGACCACATTCCATCACCCCGGCCGCAAGCGAGGTCAGGAACCAGTTCTTGCGGCTGACCGCTCCAAGTTTACGGACACGTTCGGAGAAGGTTGCAGGAAATATCTCACCAATGGCTGACGACAGCGCCGGATCGTCGACCATCGCGAAAAGCCGGTGCATGCCATCCTCAAGCCGCTTGAGGTCCCGTTCATCGGACAATTGCTTGAAGTTAACATCCGGGCCGTGCGCTGGATCGGCATGTCGAAGCTTGACCTCACCTGTCGAATAAGGACGGTTTACACAAACAATGATTGAGGCAAGGCGCTTGCCAAGAGGGTGCCAGGCCGCGCGGTTGGATGGTAGAATGAACATATCGCCCGGATTGGTGTCTGGCAGTTCCGAGCTGTAGCGATACCCCATCTGAATGTGACGGCGCATGCTTTGCGGAAGCCTGGATTTCCGGGGCAGAAAACCAGCCAGGGCAACCATGGGATGGTCCTGCAAATTCTGACCTACGCCCTTCCTATCAGCACGCACTTTTATGCCCATCTGTTTCAAATGATCGGCAGGGCCGATGCCTGAACGCATCAGAATTGCCGGAGACTGTAGCGCGCCGGCTGATATGATAATCTCGTGGCCTTTAAGCAGCGTGCTGCCAGCGCTATTGGTAACCTCAATGCCACTGGCTCTGTTCCCGTCAAACACAATACTGTGCATCTCGGTCGACGCCAAAATCTTCAGATTGGGGCGGTTGCGCACATACCGGTTGAGATAGGCAACGGCTGCAGATACCCGCTTGCCATCAACATTGTTGATGGTCATGGGAAAATAACCGTCTCGAAAAATACCGTTGTGATCTTCGATATTCTCGACACCGCGTTTGTCCAAAACGCTGGCGGTCGCTTTGGCTATGGGCGACCACTCGTCCTTGGGAATGCGGCGCAGCGGTAAAGGGCCGCTGCCACCATGCAAGTCCGAGGTGCCATAATCCAGGTCAGTCTCAAGTTTGCGAAAGTACGGCAGAACGCCATTCCAGTCCCATCCCCTTGCACCACCCTGCGCCCACTCATCGTAGTCCCATGGCAGCCCACGAAAGGCGAATTGTCCGTTGATCGAGGTACCACCGCCCATCACCTTCGCCTGCTCATAAGTTCTGGGCTGCACGTCTGATGATATCGGATTGTTCAGATGAACCTTGATGTTTTGCCAATGATAAGAGCTGTTGAAATAAGCAACGATTGGATAGGAATCCAGAATGTCCTCAGGAACATTGTCAGGAGGCGTATCCGGCCCGGCTTCAACCAAAACGACCTGCAGGTTTGGGTCTTCAGACAAGCGGCTTGCGAGCACCGCACCCGCTGCACCGCCCCCCACGACAATGTAATCAAATGCGGTTTCGCCGAGCCGCTCAGCCATGGTGGAGCCACACATTTTTGAACCGCAGGAAACTTTCAAGCCCGCTGCGACCCATCTCCTTGCCAAAGCCGGAGCCGTTGAAACCACCTTGCGGGGTCGCATAGTCGGGCTGTCGGCCATGGGCGTTCACCCACACGGTGCCTGCTTCAATTTGAGAGGGAAGGCGCATCGCCTTGTTGAAATCATCCGTATAGACACTGGCCGCCAATGCGTAACTTGGATGGTTAGTCATGGCTATGCCGTCCGCCTCATCCTCATATTCATAAACCGACAGGACCGGGCCGAAAAACTCGTCGCGAAAGCCGGTTGACGTGTCGGGAACATTCCTAAGAATGGTTGGCTGGTAATAAGCGCCGGAATTCATACTGACATCACGGCCGCCGCCACAGATGATTTCAGCTCCGTCTGCCAGTGTCTGCGCCAGCATGTCATCAATGCGTTTGGCCTGCTTTTCCGAAATGATCGGCGGCAGCGTGCAATCGGATTTCCATGTTGGTGCCGCCTTGCGCCCCGCTGCGATTTTCATAACCCGTTCCAGCAGCTCTTCCGATTTACTACTTGGTACAATCAGACGTGTCCCGGCCGTGCAGACCTGACCGGAATTGGCAAGGAAACCATTGGCAACATTCGTTGCCACAGCATCCATATCAGTTACATCTTTCAGCACCAGTTGCGGCGACTTGCCGCCCAGTTCCAGCGTCACAGGTTTTGTACCGGTCGCAGCAGCATCTGCCATCACCCGTGCACCCGTCGCGGAAGATCCGGTGAAGGTTATCTTCCTGACAAGAGGATGACGCACAAGATGCGAGCCCGACGAGCCCGCGCCCTGAATGACGTTCAACACACCCTTTGGCAGTCCTGCCTCAAGTGCCAGTTCTGCAAAAACCAGAGCAGAATAAGGTGTGAGTTCCGAAGGCTTGAGCACCACAGAATTGCCAACGGCCAAAGCAGGGGCAGATTTCCAGATCGCATTGATGGCCGGGAAATTGAAAGGCGCAATTCCCGCGATGACGCCATAAGGCTCAGGACGAACCATGGAGGTCGCACTTTGGTTTCCGGCAATAATCTTGCCTTCAATTTTGTCAGCCCATTCAGCAAAGAACCGTAATGCACCGGATG
>CAZOCA010000504.1:0-3401 GCA_964578105.1 uncultured Pararhizobium sp. | reverse complement strand
TTCACTGGTGCCATCCACGCCGGTGCCGGTATCATTGAAGCGCGTAGGGATGGGCGTCGCTGGAAGCCGTTTGCGCAATTCCTGCGAAAATATATTCCAGAACCGCGCACCGCCTCCGGTGTTGGAAAACCCAACCATCACATCCAGCGTCCGCCCGGCCAATTGCTGTTCCGGCCCGGATTGAGCAAATGATCCGCCGGTCAGAGCCAAACAAAAGACAGCAATCCAGGCAAACTTTCTGACGAGCAGTTCGAGTTGCATTTAGAAGTCCTCACTTGCAATTGACCGTTGTTTAAAAGTGTTTTTGCGCTTTGATCAAGCGAAGTTGGCTCTGTTCATCCAGAAGGCCTGTGTTGCAGCATCGGCAGCCTGGATCAACCGGGGCGAATGGGAAACAACGCCGAAACATCTGACACAAGCTTGACTCGGCGCAGAGCCTTCTTTAAGGAAAATGTACTTTGGTATACCAAAATACCAAAACCTGACTGCTCAGCAGGACGGGTAAAGCTGCAACCGGGAGGAAACTATGAAAGACACCAGAAAACTGCGCGCATTGACGCTGATTGTTGGCGCATCGACACTTGCGCTCACCAGCTTCGCGCCTCAGGCACAAGCTCAAGACTACCCTTCAAAGACAATTGAAGTCGTCACACACGCCGGCAATGGCGGCGGTACCGACGTCACCACACGCATGATGATGCTGCGCGGACGCCGCGAATTGGGCGCTGATATGGTCGTGGTCAACAAAGGCGGTGGCGGCGGCGCTGTTGCCATGGATTACTATCTCACGCAGCCTGCCGACGGCCATTCCATTTTGACATTCACCATTGGTCACGCAGCAACGCTGGCCAAAAATGAAACCAAGATGAAACTGGAAGATGTGCGCCCGATAGCACGCGGGACAGATGATCCCCAGATTCTCATGGTGAAATGTGGTGCCTACGCAGATGCGGCCGATTTTGTTGCAAAACAAAAAGAAGAGGCCATCATCTACGGCACAACCCATTTGGGCAATATTGATGATGTTTCCGCTTTCATGTTCACCAAAAAGGGCGACATGAAAACACCAAAGATCCTTCCATTTGATGGCGGTGGCGAATTGGCCACCCAGCTTGTGGCAGGCGCGGTTGATGTTGCTGTTCTGAACCTGGCGGAAGCTGGCAGTCAGATAGATTCAGGCGATGTCTGTCCGATTGTTGTTCTGGCCGATAAGCGCATGTCAGCATTGCCGGATGTTTCAACAGCCAAGGAAATGGGCATCCCGGTCAGCTTCTCGACCGTACGCGGATTTGTTGTCCACAAGGACACCCCCGATGATGTCGCCGCGAAGATTGAAGAGGCTCTTGTAAACTCCATGAATCATGGCGTCTATCAAGGCTTCCTGGTCTCTGTTGGTCTTGATTCTTCATCTGTCGCCGGATCAGAAGAATGGGGCAATCAGCTGCAGACCATGGTGACGGATATGTCAGCAGCACTGAAAGAGCTTGGTTTCATCGAGTAAACCAGACCTGCTTCACACCAACTGCCCCTTGATCCTGGATCAGGGGGCAAACCGGGCTGCGTCATGAAAACACCACTCAATCCAGACAGACGGGCCAGATGGCTGGTTCCGATCTGCATCATCCTTTTTTGCATTGTAGCGATCTACTTCACCACAACATTCAAGAAGATGCCGCCAATTCTGAAGCGCGGTATCCAGCCGTCTGATTTCCCTCAGCTGGTTTGTCTGCTGATTGTCAGTCTGACCCTGTTGATGGTCTGGAAGGACCCGGTAAAGATTGTTGAGCGTGTCACATCCAAATCATGGATGACCATGGGTCTGATGATCGGGTTTGTGGCCTTGATGCAGGTCGACCTCTTTCTGGCACTGGGCGCCTTTGCGGCCACATTGACCATGTTATGGGGTGAACGTCGCCCGCGGAATATTGCCCTTGTGGGCATTCTCATTCCGACCATTGTTTTCTTTCTTTTTGATCTCGTCTTCAAAATCCGCTTTCCCCGCGGATTACTGACCTCCCTCTGGTACGGATGAGCACAATGGATGCTTTTTTTAACGGCTTTCTGGCACTAACCGATCCTAGTCTGTTGCTGTTGCTGGTCGCCGCGACCCTTGGCGGTGTTATCATCGGCGCTTTGCCCGGATTGAACGCCACAACCGGCGCAGCACTGCTCTTGCCCTTCACCTTGACGATGGAGCCGGTTGCAGCCATTTCGATACTGACTGCAATCTATTGCTCAGCTACATTTGCTGGCGCAATCACAGCCATTCTTATCAACACACCCGGCACATCTGCCAGCGCAACCACTTGTCTTGACGGCTATCCCATGGCCTTGCGCGGTGAGGCGGGCCGAGCCCTTGGCATGGCCGTCGTCGCATCGACCATTGGCGGTGTCCTGAGCGTTATCTGTCTGATGATTGCCGCGCCGGTTCTGGCGCGTGCCGCCTATAATTTTGCACCACCGGAATATTTCGCACTGACATTGTTCGGTCTGTCCATGCTGGTCAGCGTTGGTGGCGGTTCGCCGATCAAGAACCTCATTGCGGGCGCATTCGGCATTCTGTTGGCAACAGTCGGTGTTGATCTTCTGACATCCGTCAAACGCTTTACCTTCGATGTTCCACAACTTCATGAAGGCATCGGTTTCGTTCCGGTCATGATCGGCGTATTTGGAATTTCCGAATTGCTGTCCCAGGCCTCTGCTCTGCATCAGAAGCGTGAACAGGTCACAATGAAGGCCATCAAACTGCCCTCCATGGCGGATTACAAAAAGGTCTGGAAAACCATTCTGCGCTCAACCGGCATCGGCACCTTCATCGGTATTCTGCCAGCGGAAGGAGCAACCGTTGCATCCATGATCGGTTACAATGAAGCGCGGCGATGGTCCAAGACACCCGAAGAGTTCGGCAAAGGTGCCATTGAAGGCATCGCAGGATCAGAGGCCGCGAACAATTCTGCAACGGGCGGTGCCATGGTGCCGACACTGGCTCTCGGCATTCCCGGAAGTCCAACAGCAGCGGTCATTCTGGCCGGTTTGCTGGTCCATGGCCTGCGCCCCGGTCCTACAATGTTCACCGAACAGGCGGATTTCGCCTTCGCCATTTTCTGGTCGATGCTTTTCGTAAACCTGCTGTTTCTGGTCATTGGTCTTTATGGTGCAAAGGTCTTTGCGCGGGTCACCCTCATACCCATCCGCATGCTTTGGCCCAGTGTCTTCATCTTTTCCATTGTCGGTGCCTATGCTCTGGATCAATCCATGTTTGATGTCTGGATTGCCATCGTTTCCGGGATCATCGGTTACTTCATGAGGGTCTACGGATTTTCCGTCGTACCTCTGGCGATCGGCCTGATATTGGGCGGCATGCTGGAGCAGCGGCTTGGACAATCCATGGTGATGCTGGA
>CAZOCA010000503.1:1032-3401 GCA_964578105.1 uncultured Pararhizobium sp. | reverse complement strand
AGGCTAAGGCGCCCAAACAAGCGCCTCGGCCCGCACCTGATGCTATTCCATCTGGCCAATTGGGTTACCGCACTTCTACATCAGCAGGTTCGATGATTTCGATTTTTCGTCCCAGAAAAAACGGCTCGCCGGCTACACGCCAGGCAATCAGATGCGGCTCCTGAAAATGGGCATCCAGCGCCGCCTTGTCTGTCCAGCGCTCGACAAACATCAATGTGTTTTCATCTGTCAGGCTTTGAACCAGATCATAGGAAATACAACCGGCTTCCTGCCGTGTTGCTTCTATGCAGGGCGTAACGGCTTCCATGATTTTTGGCAGGGAACCGGGTTTAATTTCCAGTGTGGCGATAAGATAGATCATTTTTATCCGTCAATTCAGTTGGTTACATTTGCATGGGTGACATTCAATATCACCTCGCAACGCCAGACTACAATCTGTTTACACAATCAGGACCAATGCCAATTCCGCCACGTGCCTAAAACAGAAAGTATTTCTGTGCCATTGGCAGCACGTCCGCAGGCTCGCAGGTCAGCAACTCGCCATTGGCGCGTACTTCATAGGTCTCCGGGTCAACTTCAACATCTGGTGTTGCATCATTATGGATCATCGACGCCTTTGAAATGCCGCCTCTGGTGTTGATCACCGGCAGCAATTGCTTGGCAATGCCCAATTTGCCTGCAAGCCCATCGTCAATAGCCGCCTGCGAGACAAAAGTTGCCGAAGAGTTGGTGAGTGATTTTCCAAATGCGCCAAACATGGGCCGGAAATGCACCGGTTGCGGGGTTGGGATGGAAGCATTCGGATCACCCATGATGGAGGCAGCGATGGTACCGCCGATCAGAATCATATCCGGCTTGACCCCGAAAAAGGCCGGATCCCACATCACCAGATCAGCGCGTTTGCCGACTTCCAGTGAGCCAATTTCGGTAGACATGCCATGCGCGATGGCCGGATTGATGGTGTATTTGGCGATGTAACGGCGCACACGCATATTGTCATTGTCACCGGTTTCTTCCGGCAAGGCACCGCGCTGGCGCTTCATCTTGTCAGCGGTCTGCCAGGTACGGATTATAACCTCTCCGACACGGCCCATGGCCTGACTGTCAGATGCAATGATGGAGAACGCGCCCATATCGTGCAGGATATCTTCTGCAGCGATGGTTTCCTTGCGGATACGGCTTTCAGCAAAAGCCACATCTTCCGGAATATTCGAATCCAGATGGTGGCACACCATCAGCATGTCGAGATGCTCGGCGATGGTGTTGACCGTGTATGGCCGGGTCGGGTTGGTGGAGGACGGAATGACATTTGGCAGCCCGCATATCTTGATAATGTCCGGCGCATGACCGCCACCTGCACCCTCTGTATGGAAAGCGTGGATGGTGCGGCCCTTGAAGGCATCAACTGTATTTTCAACAAAGCCGGATTCATTCAGCGTATCGGTATGGATCATGACCTGAACATCATATTCATCGGCCACTGACAGACAGCAATCAATCGCGCCAGGTGTCGTGCCCCAGTCTTCATGCAGTTTCAGAGCGGCGGCACCACCTAGCAACATTTCCTCCAGCGCACCGGGTTGAGAGGCATTGCCTTTGCCGGCAAAGGCCAGATTCATTGGAAATGCATCGGCGGATTCAATCATCCGCGCAATGTGCCATGGGCCCGGTGTGCAGGTGGTTGCCAGGGTGCCATGGGCGGGACCGGTTCCGCCACCGAGCATGGTGGTGAGGCCGGACATCAGAGCTTCATCGATTTGCTGTGGGCAGATGAAATGGATATGGCTGTCAAAGCCGCCAGCTGTAATGATCTTGCCTTCACCGGCAATGGCCTCGGTGCCAGGGCCAATAATGATATCGACACCTGCTTGCGTATCCGGATTGCCAGCTTTGCCGATGGCGGAAATGCGTCCGTCTCGCAAGCCAATGTCTGCTTTGTAAATGCCAGTGTGATCCAAAATCAATGCATTGGTGATGACCGTGTCCACCGCGCCATTAGCGCGTGTCACCTGAGACTGGCCCATGCCATCACGGATGACCTTGCCGCCACCAAATTTGACCTCTTCACCGTAAGTGGTCAGGTCTTTTTCGACCTCGATAAACAATTCTGTATCTGCCAGCCGCACCTTGTCGCCGGTGGTGGGGCCGAACATATCTGCATAGGCAGCACGGGAAATCTTTGCGGGCATCAGAGTGCTCCCATAATTTTTTGATTGAAGCCATAGACCGTGCGGGTTCCGGCAAGCGGCACCAGCGTCACTTCCCGCGTCTGTCCCGGCTCAAAGCGCACCGCTGAGCCAGGTGCAATATCCAGCCGCATACCGCGCGCTGTTTCCCGTTCAAATGACAGGCTCTCATTGGTTTCAAAA
>CAZOCA010000503.1:0-1022 GCA_964578105.1 uncultured Pararhizobium sp. | reverse complement strand
AACCGGACGATCTCCGGTGTTGGAAACCATGATGGTTTTGGTCGGCTGACCGGCATTCAACTCAATCTCACCTGCGGCAGTAATGACTTCTCCGGGGATCATGGCGTTTCCTTTTTATGCTTGTTTTCTTCAGATCCTAGCGGATTGGCTCATGCACGGTGACCAGCTTGGTGCCGTCAGGGAACGTTGCCTCTACCTGAATGTCGTGGATCATTTCGGGGATGCCTTCCATGACCTGTGCGCGGGTGAGAACGTGGGCGCCCTCTTCCATAAGCTCGGCAACGCTTCTGCCATCACGAGCGCCTTCCACAACAAAATCCGTGATCAGGGCAATGGCTTCAGGGTGATTCAGCACCACGCCGCGCGCCAAGCGCTTTCGGGCGACTTCAGCGGCCATGGAAATAAGCAGCTTGTCTTTTTCACGAGGCGTTAAATTCATTCCAAATCCCTTACAAGTTCACATTCGGCTCTTAAATTGACCAAACTTTAGGCAGGTCCGCCTCAAAATTCATCAAGGTGACCAGCGGCAACAATATTTTGCGCAGTTGAAAACTGTCTTCAGCCATGACCCTAGCAAGAAGCTTGCCATTCCAGCAGGAGATGCCACCATCGGGTCCAATCAACTGACGGGCTTCGTTCAAAAAACCGTCCGCGCGGGGCGACACAAACAGAAGTGTGGCAAAAGCGGTCTGACCACCGGTTACTGCTTTCTGCGACAGAATGGAGGCTATTTCACCGTTGAGGCTGAAATCTTCAGCGTGGATCAGTTGGCCGCCTTGCGAAATGCGCCACCTGTCCCGAAGATCGGCACTTTCAACACGCTCCCCCATGGAACGGCGACCCAAAACGATTGGCTCCAGAAAGAGCGCCTCTGCACCTTCGGCAAGGTCAGCTGTGATGGTTCGGGAAAAACCGGCGCGGTCGAAGACAATGCTTTCCTGTGGAAGCCAGGCGAGACGCGCTCCCTGATCAGCTTTCAGCGTCACTGTGTTTGCTGCAACACCACCAGAGGATTTATAGAT
>CAZOCA010000502.1:0-3421 GCA_964578105.1 uncultured Pararhizobium sp. | reverse complement strand
GACCTCAGAAGGGATCAGGCCTCTGATTGGCCGCTTAGTCTGGCGCTGATAATATCCGGCTTCCTGTCCGGTGCCACAACGCAAAGCACAAGACCTGTTACCAGACCGATCATTGCGCCCGGCAGGCCTGCTGCCGCAATGGGATAGGTTTCACCAATAAGCGGCACCAGGTTGGCAGCGATGCTGTCGAATTGATCAAGCCCTATCAAGACACCCAACATTGCAATGGTGATCACTGTTCCCACGATCATAGCACCCAGAGCTGCAATCTGTCCGGCTCGACCAACCCAGATTCCAAGCAGAAAGGAGGGGAACAGGCCGCCAGCTGCCAAAGCAAGACCGGCCAGAATCAGTGTTTCCGGTTGCTGTAAAAACGGTCCAAGCGGTGGCCAAGTGAAAAGCCAATAAATGCCAAAGGCCACCAGAAGCACTGACACCCGCACCAGAAAAACGATGCGGCTCATGGGAGCGCTGGTGCCCAAAAACTTGGCATAAAGATCAAGTGCCACATGATGCGACAGGGAAATCAGACAGGCAGACACAACAGCCACCAAGGCCGCAAGCGCTCCGCAGGCCAGCATTGCGGCCATGGTCTGCGGCACAGGCCGCCCGAGGCTGGCAATGATATCCGGCAGAGCTGTCATGAATGCCATTGGTGAAATCTGCAAATCCGACGCGGCCAATCTGTGGCCATCACCGCAGGCCGTGATGAAGTCCTGCAGGTTTGACACCGCGGTGCCGCATAGAGATACGCCTGATGTGATGGAAAACAGAAAGGGCGCTTCACGGCCCAGAGCAATGACTGACATGCCGGTGATAGATTGCGTGATCTGAAACTTCAGAAAGATTGCATAGACCGGCAAGGTGCAGACAAGCGCCAGAAGAAAAACCAGCGCCCAGCCGATACTGGCATCACTTTCCTTGGCGGTTCGTGTGGTCTGGGCGCGCGCCAGAAGTGGTGGAAATGCGCTTACACCGAGCGCGACACCGACCATGCCAAGGCTGACCGCCCGCCAGTCGGTCGGCAGAATTTCAAGCCAACTGACATCCGATGGCTGCGCCAATTGCCGCGCCACGGCATCTTCCTGCAGCAAACGGGTTGCAGTCCAGGCATCACTGGCCGACAGATGGGGCATCGGCAGTCCCGTCAGATCGAACGCAATCCAAGCCAAAAACAGCAAAAAGCCAAAGCCCACCAGCACGGCCATTGTCATTTGCAGCCAGCTTGCTGCCCGCATACCACCCAGCACCAGCGGCAGTGACACACCAACCAGAATGACAATCAGAGCTGAATTTGCAGGCACCGTTGTGAAACGGGCGCTGAGGCCGAACAGGAAAGAAATCTGCCCGATAAGGACGCAGATGATCGCTGCGGCTGAAATGAAAGTGGCCAACAACAATAAAGTGCGTGAGTTGAACCGTTGCTGTAACAACTCCATGGGAGTCAATACATCTGCGCGCCGCAGAAACGGAACAAATAGAGCGCCCATCAGCGCCACGCCGCCAACAACTCCCAGCGGAACTGTAAATCCACTCAGTTGATGTGCAAACACGTCACCGGGCCAGAAGCTGTAGCCCAGAGCGCCCGTGGCAATCATCGCCAGAGCAAGCCCGTTTGGCAGGGGCGTCATGCGGTATCCATCGACAAACATATCTGTTGTGCGAACGCTGCGTGCCCGCACGCCAGAAAACAGCAGAGACACAAGCAGCAGCGCAAACAGAAGGCGGGTAACAAGATCACTGGAAAGGCCAAGCCGCTCCAGCAGACCGAGAATCCCAAGCAGAATAATGGTGCCAACCAGGAAGGAGTTGAGAACCCGAAGCCGCATTATTCAGCCACCTGCGTTCGGCTGCTTTGATCAATCGCGGTCATGTTTTTTGGCTCTGTATCGGCGTCAGACTGAATGCTTTGGGTAGCAGGGATATCGGGGTCCGGCACATCAATGGCTTTGACCGGAAAAGATTTGAGGCGCTTTGGCACGCGCCTGCGCAGCAACTGATCTTCCCTGTCCAGTTCATAATTACGATCGAGACCGTGTTGAAGATTGATCTTGAATATAGCCAGAACCAAAAACAGTAAGGGCATTCCAAGGGCAAAAAAGACCAGCGTTGCCGGCAGTCCCATGAACAGGCCTGACGGCAATCGGGCAGCCACCAGCGGCGCGCCAAAAAGGGCCGCCAGAATCAGCAGGGCCACAAGCCAGTTTCTTAATGTTGCTGAGCGCCAATAGGGTTTTGACATTCTGCCTTGCCGGTACTCTGTATCTGTGTTCTGGGACGGAATCACTTCACCAACCAACGCTCCGCGACGAATCATACCGCCGCAGGTCCCGGCCAATATGGGTTTTCTAACGCAATTCCTGCCGTTTGTCTTTGCCTGCCAGTCCTATGGAGCGCATTACAGGGTGATTTGTGCGAACCGGATGTGCATTTTTTACCTGTTGTGTTACAAAACAGTCTCAATGCTTGACATGCATATAACAAAATACGGGGGAGTGTGTCGGGGCTTACATCTGCAAGCTTAGGCACAGCATATGACAAATCTTCAGCATATTATTATTGCAGATGACCATCCACTGTTCCGTGGTGCTTTGCGGCAGGCAGTGGAAGGGTTATTCAGCGACGCAACTATTCATGAAGCTGGCACTCTGGATGAAGTGACGGCCAGCCTTGATGTACAACCCGATACTGACCTCATTCTGTTTGATCTCTCAATGCCAGGTGCACGTGGGTTTTCAGGCCTGATGTATTTGCGGGCGCAATATCCTGCTGTCCCGCTCATTGTTGTTTCAGGCAAGGAAGACCCGCTGACCGTGCGCCATTGTATGGAATTGGGTGCCAGTGGCTTCATTCCCAAATCGATGGGCATTGACGTGATGCGAGAAGCGATTGATGCCGTGTTGGGTGGCGCAATCTGGCTGCCTGAAGGCTATGATCCCGACGCTCCGATTGATGATGAAACTGCAAATATGGTAGCGCGCCTGTCCACGCTGACGCCTCAGCAGGTCCGGGTTCTGATGATGTTAAGTGAAGGCTTGCTGAACAAGCAGATTGCTTACGAGCTCAGCGTTTCGGAAGCCACGATCAAGGCACATGTGTCCGCCATTTTGCAAAAGCTCAATGTCGACAGTCGGACCCAGGCCGTGATTGCTGCAGCCAGGATTGAAGCCGGTCAATGGCAAGGCACTGCTGCGGGGGGCGAGACCGCCAACTAAGCACAGCGTTTGCCAGCCCAGTCGATACCTATGCTCTTGCCCGTCGGTCCCGGCATTCTTCCAAGAAGATGAGCTTCAAGCGAACCCAGAGCAAATTCCTACACAGCCTACTCCGCTGCAGGGGCGTTGGTTTTGCGATGCCCGGTGCGCGCCAATTGCTGCAACAGACTGCGCAGCGCGGCTGGTTTCAGTGGCTTGTTCAGGAT
>CAZOCA010000501.1:0-3425 GCA_964578105.1 uncultured Pararhizobium sp. | reverse complement strand
TGCTCAAAGGCTTTTCGTTCACCAATATCGCGTTAAATGCATTCTCATTTGAATTGTACTTTCAATCTGCTGCTGCGTTCTTTCTATGATCTTGGAAAAATCTGGCCAAATCAGGGCCGCTAACTGTGAATTCCAAGAAAGACAAGGCAGATACTTGGCGACAGCCAATCCCTGCTAACCGGCCTCACCCGCCAGCCCGCCCCTGCATCCCTGCAGCCATCGCCGCCAGCGCGGGAGACCCTTCAACTGCCTGCGCGCCATCACCCACAGCTTTGGCAGCTTCACCGCCAGCCTGTGCCATCTGCATGGCCTGCATCATCTGCTCCATTTGCGCAGCCTCCTCGCGGGCAGCCGCCAATTCCTCTTCGGTTTTAAACATGCTGGCGGGCGCACCAAACACTTTGCGCGCCGTATCCAGCATGGTATCAGCGTCAAATTTTTCCAGAATTTCCGGGTTCTGCTTCAGTTGCGCAATGGTTGCGCCAAACTCCAGCGTACGTTGCATACCGGTTACTTCGCCAGAGCGGCGCATCCGGTCCAGTGGCGTGTCCATCTGCACAGCAATTTCACCGCCCTGCATGGTGTCAGGCACCGCCAGTGGCTGGTCTGGCTCAAAGGCTCCCCGGTCTGCCAGATATTGCGTTTCGACGTCCACCAAACGGGCAATACCAGTGTAAAGGGATGCGGCAGCAGGCCCCAGCAATTGACCTTTTTCCTCGGCACGGATCAAAGCTTCCGTGGCTGTCATTGACGGTGAATTGATCAGCAATTGCCACAAATTGACATAAAGGCTTTCTTTGATCTGTTCACGCTTGATGTTCAAAATACTTTCGGCAAAATCCGGACGAGGCGCAGTGACAATTGGCTGCACCAGCAACCGCCCTTCTGGCGACATCAGGCCGGGATTGTTCTTGCCGGGGTTTAAATTCACCCGGCCAAACCCGTCATCAATGCTGGCCGTTGGCGGGTTCACCGCCTGTTGCGAGGCCATCAGCGCATCTTTGGAAAGCGCATTCAGGCTTTTGACCTCGGCCAAAGCCAGCGCCATCGGCCCTTCCGAATAGGCTTCATGGCCCATCTGGTTCCAGTGATACACCACATAAGGAAAGGCATTGTAGCCGCCTTCATACAGCACATGCTTGGTGCGTCGTTCAAAATAGAACTCCGCCCACGCGGCATTGCGTCTGGAGTTTAGGCCTGATCCGCGCTCAGCCCGCGGCAAAACCGCATGCACCAGTTCAACCATCCGGTCACGGGTTTTGGCATCCGCCGCCTTGGCACGGATATCAGCAGAGCAGCGTTCACCCCATTTGGCCACACATTGCGCCGCCGTTTTGGTAAAGCACCGGAAATTGGTATCCACGACCCCTTCATAATTGGTTGCCAGATAGCTCTCCGACAATTGCACATAACGATAGGACATGGGTGCATCTGCGCCCCGTTGCAGATTTTCGCTGACAAATTGAATGCCCGTGCCAAGCGCCCACATGGCCCGCAAGGCCGATTTGTGAGACACCCAAAAGCCGGTCTGCGGGTTGTTGCGCATTTTGTGCAGATAGTTGGCAAACCGGTCGGACCATTCCTCGGTTTCCTGATCCACATCGTCGGTCATGGCGTCAACACTGGCAATGCCATGCCAGGTTTCCGATTGCGGCGTTATTAGTGACATAAAGCCCGCCACACCCCGGTCCACGGCCCAAAGGCTGGTTGTATCGTAAATGGCGCGCGCACGATCAGGCCCTTTCGGGCCACTCGCCCAGCCATCTATCTGGCCTGCACCATTGTTGAACAGCCGGTCAAAGCGATCCACATTCGGCAACGCATAATTGGCAACATCAAGCCAGTGTTGCTCCCATTGGGAACGGTCTTTGGCCAGCGCCGCCTGCCTGTCCAACAGGTCTTCCACCACGCCCATCTAGGCGCTCTGTCCCAGCAGCGTTGCCCGGCTTACATTCTGGCCAAAACCTGTATCCCCCAGAGCCGATGTAAACACCGATCCGGCAGCACCCTTTGCATTGCGCGCACGGCGGCGTGCATCCTGAACCAAAGACGCCTCTTCATCGCGCTTTGGTGCCGTTGGCAGTGGTTTTGGTTTCGCAATTTTTGGTTTCGACATGCACATGTTTGAAAGTCTCCGTAAATCGGCTCAACAGGCGAAGCGTCTGCTTCAGCCGGTCGCGATGCCATGCAAATAAAATGAAAATTTCGCCGTCCCGGCCAAGGCCGGACAGCCGCCCTTCTTCCACCGCGCCAATGGCTTTCAGCCAGCGATGCGCAGTGCTGTGCTCGGCAATGGAACGCGCCTCGATGCGTGTAACACCACTACTTAGCCAGCCAGGCAACAACGTGTCGCCCACCCAGCGGGTCAGATCGCCTATAATGTACGGACTGTCCTTTGTGCCGAACGCCCAGGCATTCAGCGCGTTGCCAGCAAGGGTAATGGCATCAAAGCCAAACACCATCACCGGCCTGCCCTTCCAATAAGCCACAAAACTGGTTCCGGGCCGGGTGCAGATATAACCAATTTCCCGGGCACTAATACTGGCTGGCAACTGGCAGAAAACTTCTCGCTGATCGCCCGGTCTCAACTTGCCCGCAATATAGGAAACATCGCGCACATTGGCTGGCCCCACCTCAAATCTGAAGGGCAAGCGCAATCACCGCAGCCAGCGGATGGGCCACAAGGGTTACGTAGTACAAATAGGCCGCATTTCGTCCCGCTTCTGCTGCTGCATAACGCAGCCAGTCAGCCCCAATCCCAGCCAGCACCAGCACAAACGCAACTGCATGGCCCCAAGCAATCGCCGCCAGCGCAATCAGCATCGCCGCAACAACCGACAGGACAGCCGAAATCGTGTCATGAAACATGAAATTATCCTTCTATCATTGTGAATTTTTAAATTGGATGCGGGACAGCGCGGTCCGGCACAATCAGCAGTCAGAAAATTGACGGACCAAGGTCCGAAAGACCTATCCTAGTCCAAGATCGACCCAAGGTCGGTCGTCACATCGCCAACCGATGCATTGCGTGCAGCTTGAAAACGCGACGTCTGCATCACCTCGTCAACGATTTGGGCACGTAGATTTGCCGGTAGAGGAGCCGCTTCTGCAACCTCCAAAAGTCGCTGCATATGTGTGTCAAAGCTCTCAGGTAGAACTTCATTCAGCATTTGGTCGCGTCGGGCCTCCACCACTTGGACGCCATAATCAATCCCCTGATCGCGCTCACGCATTGCCGCCTTCTGCTCAAACAAATCAACATCCTGTGCAAGCCGTTCCTGAAACAGCACCTGCTCGTTCTCGGGAATATGATCCAGCAATGTGCGCGCGCCCACGTCAAGCACATCATTTTTGAAGCTTTCGAAAATCCCATGGCCATTTGCCGGCGCAGCACTCGCCACTTCGTCCAATGCATTGTCCATTTG
>CAZOCA010000500.1:0-3427 GCA_964578105.1 uncultured Pararhizobium sp. | reverse complement strand
TCGGATGTACAAACCATGATGATGACCCCTCGTTTAAAGCGATTTATTGCCTTACAACGGGAACGAGGTTCTGGAAATCTTGAAAAGTATCTCATTGAATTATACCGACGAACGGCTGAACCCTTTACAATCTTTATTCTCACTATCATTGGCGTAGCTATCGCTGCCCGTAAAGTACGAGGAGGAATGGGATTGCATTTAGCTATTGGTGTCGGTTTAGGGGCGTGTTATATCTTCTTGTCACGCTTTTCGATAGTATTTGCCGCCGGGCAATCTATTCCTGTCTTTTTGGGTATTTGGTTTCCCAATATTGTGTTTACTGTCATCGCTGTATATCTGGTGTTCAGAGCGCAGAAGTAAGCAGTAGATTCCTATATTCTTACAACAACTTCTTAGTGACGCATTAAAAAATAAGCGTACTTTTTGTTAGATTAGCGACAGCGTTTATAATCAAATAGACATTTCTCTATACACTTTACATTTCTGTCTAAAGCATTCGACTCTCTAACTTAGTTAGTCGGTCAATGGACTCCAATTAACTGATTATAATTACAGAGGGCCTATTATGGAACACTTATCCTTCTGTCACCACATCGCATTAACAAAAAGTGGACTTTTAACCCTAACCACGGTAATCATAAATATTCTCAATAGAGGAGACCTAGATTAGTAATCCAATAGGAACTGATCCTGCTCTCGTTCTCCGCTATATCATATATTTTTTGTCAAAGCACAAAATTAGCTTGGTATGTATTTCAATTCACAAGGAAAAGAGGAAGTTACCTATGATGCCATTGTCATTGGCTCCGGTATCAGTGGCGGCTGGGCCGCTAAGGAATTAGCTGAAAAAGGGCTTAAAACACTGGTCCTTGAACGTGGTCGGATGGTAAAGCATATAGAAGATTATCCGACGGCTCACTTGGAACCCTGGCAGCTCCCTCGCCGCGATAGGGTTTCCCAAGAAGAACTCAAGGATTATCCAAAACAAAACCGAACGGGCTATACAGTCAAGGAATCTACCAAGCATTGGTGGGTGAAGGATACCGAACATCCTTATACGGAGGTCAAGCGATTTGACTGGATGAGAGGCTATCATGTCGGAGGCCGATCGTTGCTCTGGGGCCGGCAGTCTTATCGTTGGAGCCCCATGGATTTTGAATCTAATGCTAAAGATGGGCATGGGGTGGATTGGCCGATTCGCTATGAAGACTTGGCACCTTGGTATGATTATGTAGAAACATTTGGTCTGGAGCTATTGGCCGGACGAGATTTTGACAAAGAATTCGGTACCGATCATTTGAATGCCTTTGTCATCAATGAGTCGGCATTGGAGCCACTCCGTTTCGAATCTCCAGAAGATGCCCTTGGCAAGAACATTTACCGAGCAGGGAAAGAAGGGAAAATAATCGGAGTCGTGAAAGACTACGCCACTTCTGGTCTGCAAAATCCAATGGAACCCGTAGTGTTGGACGTGCGGCCAGGCACCTTCAATACTTTTGCCATCCGGTTGGCTTCCCCCTCTGATGTGGAGTATAGTTTACCCGAAACTTTGGCAGCGTTGGAAAAAACTTGGGCTGACTTTTTTCCAGGAAAAGCCTTTGAGTACACCTTTTTTGATGAGAACCTAAACGCAAGTTATGAAGACGAATCTCGCTTGGCTTCTTTGGGGACCACCTTTGCAGGCATCGCTATTTTCTTGAGCTGTTTTGGATTGTTTGGTCTCATCAGTTTGACGGTTCAGCAAAGAGCCAAAGAAATTGGTATTCGAAAAGTTCTTGGCGCTACCATCACAGGCATCATTGGATTGCTGTCCAAGGATTTTTTAAAATTGGTTGCCATAGCCTTTGTCCTTGCTACTCCGGCAGCTTATTACTTCATGGAACAGTGGCTGGTGGACTTTGCCTATCGGATTGATTTGGAATGGTGGCATTTTGCCCTCGCTGGAGCAGCGGCTGTGGTCATCGCATTTTTGACCATGAGCTTCCAAAGCATCAAAGCCGCTTTGATGAATCCGGTGGAAAGTTTACGCAGTGAGTAAGTCTTTAATAATAACTTCCTGTTTCTTGAATCGACAATGTTTTTAAATCTTTAGAATATCAATACCCATTCTTGCTTGATTACTACTCCAATAAAAGATGAAGTATTATTTGTACTCATTTGGGTAGTGACAAAAAAAAAGCGGCGCATTTAATACGCCGCTTTTTTACTTGAAAATTTATCGAACTCAGTAGGCTTTATTTAAACTGATAAATTTTTTCTAATTCTTCGGCAGAGTTGACGGTAATACCCAAGTCAATGATTTCTCCATTTTCAATATTGAACACCCAACCGTGTATGTAGGGAAATTTATTTTCTTTCCATTCTTCTTGGATGAAAGCCATGCGAGCCATATTGCTTACTTGTTCTTTCACGTTCAATTCAACGAATCTATTCCATCTTGCCTTTTCGTCTTTTATTTCTTCAATTTCAGCTTTATTGTTGATGTAAACATCCTTGATGTGTGCCAACCAATTGTCCAACAAACCATAAGATTTGTTGCTCATCGCAGCCTGAACGCCACCGCAACCATAATGCCCACATATAATGATATGTTGAACTTTAAGCGCTTTAACGGCATAGTTGACCACACTCAAAAGATTGTAATCTGTGTGTACGACCAAATTGGCAACGTTTCTTTGCACGAAAATAGAGCCTGGTATAGAGTTGGTGATTTCTTCGGCAGGCACTCGACTGTCGGCGCAACCTATCCAAAGGTATGGAGGGTGTTGTCCTTCGGCCATGTCCGAGAATAAATCAGGTGAGTATTTGTTGATGTTTTTGACCCAGGCCTTGTTGCCTTCAAGAAGTTTTTCAAATTGCTTTGGCATTGTATTCAGTTAGATTAGGTGAAAAAGATGATGGGAACCTTGCAAACCTACTAATATTTGTGAACTACTCAACAGAAGGAAATAGGTTTTATTCTTCATCAATGGTAGGAAGGTTCCGAAAGCTAAGCCATAGGCGGAAATAAAAAAGGCCAATTTGCAAAAATGCAAACGGGCCTTTAATATTGAATTTAGTATGAATATTTAATTTTCTATCGCCTTTCTTTTGTTCTGTAAATTCGGATTGCGCAGAAAAAGAAGCATTCCGATGATGAACAACGATGCGATGAGTTTGGTCGTGACAGCATCGTTAAAAAATGATTCGCTGTCTATTGCTATTGCTGCATGTGCTAAAGTTTCCATTGTTGAATATTTTTGCTGGTATTCGAAATTGATATTTATTGACCTTGGCCGAGCGAGAAAGCTGGCTTTCCATCAAAGGAATACAGGTTTTCAGTCTTTATGACGTCTATATATGAGTCATTGGCATCGGTCAGAAGCTTGATGACATGCTTTTTGCTGACCAGCATGCCGCAATTGCTTTCGAAGCGGCAACGCCAGTG
>CAZOCA010000499.1:0-3446 GCA_964578105.1 uncultured Pararhizobium sp. | reverse complement strand
GTTCTGCCATCCGTTCGGAAAGCGGTGGGACCTGATTTCTGTGTTTTGATTGATGGCGGGTTCCGCCGTGGCAGTGAAATTGCCATTGCGCTTGCTTTGGGCGCAAGCGGTGTGCTGCTGGGGCGTGCCTATGCGTTTGGACTGGCGGCTGGCGGGCGTGCTGGTGTTGAAAAGGCAATTGATATTCTGTCCGTCGAACTGTCCATTACGCTCAAGCTGATGGGGCTGTCCGGCGTCAAGGAATTGCAGTCCAATGGCGCAGATTGCGTCAGCCGGTTGGGGTGAAACTGGCAAACATGCGATGCTGATCGCCCGGATATGAGAGTTTTGCCCAAGTAACATAACCCTTTTCGTTTTGCGTGGTCCGCTCGACGACAAGGCAGGCATCACCCATTGCAATCTGTAATGATTTAGCGACGTCTTCTGAGGCGGAAACCGCCATGATCTGATGTTCAGCTGAATTCCATGGAACCTTTTTAAGCAACCAGTTTCCCGGAGCTTCTTCTGTAAAATCCACCTGCCGTATTTCAGGAACTGCTTCCATATTTATGATGCGCTCTTCTAGGCAAAACGGGGCACCGTTTGCAGAATGGAGGCATGTGATTTCACGCACTTGATCTAATTCCTGGAATCCAAAACGGGTTTGTTCCTCTGCCTTCAGAATCCGGACCTCATCGCCCAGCAGCGTGTAGGAATAGGTCTTGCCGGATTGTTCCACTTCGGTTCGGATGCTTGTAATCTGCAATGCTGCTGACAAGGATTGCGGGGCTTTGACAAAAGTGCCGGATTTTCGATTTCTAACCAAAAGTCCGGATTGGGTCAGTTGGGTCAAGACCTTGTTCACGGTCATGCGCGAACAGCCATATTCCCGTGCCATCTCGGTTTCGAAAGGAATGCGAAAGCCTGGTGGCCATCTGCCAGAGATGATGTTGTCCTGAACTTCTTCCAGAATCCGCAAATGCAGCGATCTGGGTTCGTCTTTGCCAGATTCTTTGCCGGACTCTTCAGTGGCTTTCGGGGCAGCTCTCATAGCTCAAGTATATACATGTTAAAGGTGAGAGGAAACCAGCTTGTGTGATTTTCGGTTTCCACAACCCCTCGGATTTAAGCAGAATTCAGTGCGCCGGTCAGATCGCGAATTGCCTTGCGGTAATCCGTCAGGATTTTGTCGCGTTCAATGTGTCTGCCGTCCTGAACCATGTGCCGCCCGGCGGACCACAGATCGGTCACGACACTGCCATCTGCCGCGAAGCAAAATCCGTCAAACAATTGTTCTGGAGTAAGGGCGCACAGATATTGGCTTGTGCTATCTATCGCCACAAGATCTGCCAGGAATCCCGTTTCAATCCTGCCTGCGTTTCGGTTGAGGGCTTGAGCACTTCCGGTCGCAGCGTTGAGATAAAGATTTTGCCCAACAGATCCTGATTTCTTCACCAATATGTTGCGGTTCAAATCGCGCATGCGTTGGCTGTACTCCAATGTGCGCAGTTCTTCCGCCACCGAAATGCGAACATCTGAATCCGACCCAATGCCGAATTTTCCGCCCGCCTCAATAAATGTGGCTCCATTGAACGGCCCATCACCCAGATTAGCTTCGGTTATCGGGCACAGGCCCACGACGGCGCCAGATTGGGCAAGGGCTTTGGTCTCCGCGTCGGTCATATGTGTTGCGTGTATGAGGCACCAGTTTGGTGTTACATCGTGATGCTCCAGCAACCATTCTACGGGCCGCTGGCCTAGCCAATGGGAGACTTCAAGAACTTCCTTCGGCTGTTCGGCGATGTGCATGTGGATTGGCCCTTTGTCATGGCGCGATATGAGTTCGCTCAATTCTTCGGGGGAGGTTGCACGTAGTGAATGGGGCGCAATGCCAAGCTGGTAATCTGCTGGTGTATCGATCATCGCCAGTTCAATTTCTTCCAGTAACAGGAAGAACTCGTCGACAGAATTGCCAAAACGCTTCTGGCCTCCAGCCAGCGGTGCTTTCTCAACGCCGCCATAGGTATACAGCACTGGCAGATGTGTAAGCCCGATACCTGTTTTCAAAGCTGCTGCAAGAATGCGCGCTGATAGTTCTGAGCGATTGTCATGGAATTGCCCGCCGGGCTGGTGATGCACATAGTGAAACTCTCCAACCGATGCATATCCGGCCTCCTGCATTTCCATGAAAACCAAGGCTGCAATGGCTTCCATCTGCTCTGGCGTCAGGTGATCCAGAAACTTGTACATCAAGGTCCGCCATGTCCAGAAACTGTCTCGTCCTGCAGCGCGATACTCAGTCATTCCGGCCATGGCGCGTTGAAAGCTGTGGCTGTGCAAATTCGCCTGGGCTGGCAGGAGCGTGTCTATCTGAATGTCGGTTGGATCAGCGCTTACTGATCTTTCAATCTCGGTGATTATGCCGTCATCAATCGTGACGCGCACATTTTCAATCCAGTTGGTTGAGAGCCAGGCACGATTTGAAAAAATTCTCATCTGACATTCCTTATGTATAGACATATTATTCTTACCGGATTAGAGTTGCTTTTGACAATCACAAAATTGAAGAGCGATGACCCACGATCCTTATGTCCTGACCTGTCGATCCGCCGCAACGATGAGCCCTGACAGCGGCGAAGCGTATGGTTTGCTGGAAAGTGCTGCCATTGCCGTTGCTGATGGAGTGATCGTTTGGGTTGGCCCAGAGGCAGACTTGCCCCACAGCTTTTCGGACTATTCCAGACATGAATTCGGTCAAAACCTGGTCACTCCGTCGCTGATCGATTGCCACACGCATGTAGTGCATGGTGGCAATCGCGCGCATGAATTTGAGATGCGCCTGAACGGTGCGTCTTACGAGGAAGTTGCCAGGGCCGGTGGGGGCATTGTCTCGACTGTACGCTCCACGCGGGCGGCCAGCGAAGTGGATTTGCTGGCTGATGCGCTACCGCGCATTGATGCGATGATTGCAGAAGGCGTCAGTCTGATAGAAATCAAGTCGGGTTATGGGCTTGATCAAGCAACCGAGTTGAAAATGCTGAGGGTCGCACGGCGCATTGCGGCGCTGCGGCCCATCCGTATTCAAACCACGTTTTTGGGCGCTCATGCGGTTCCGCCGGAATATAGCGGCAAGCCTGATGCCTACATTGATGATGTATGCATTCCAACACTGCGTCTGGCCCACGCTGAAGGTCTGGTGGATGCAGTGGATGGCTTTTGCGAAGGCATTGGTTTCACACCCGATCAGATTGCACGCGTCTTTGATGCAGCGCGCGCGCTTGGTCTGCCGATTAAGCTTCATGCTGAACAATTGTCGAATTTGGGTGGGGCAAAGCTCGCGGCCTCCTATCAAGCTCTATCGGCTGATCATCTGGAGTATCTGGATGAAGATGGGGTGGCTGAGATGGCGCGCAGCGGCACTGTCGCGGTGTTGTTGCCGGGCGCGTTCTATACACTTCGCGAAACCC
>CAZOCA010000498.1:513-3460 GCA_964578105.1 uncultured Pararhizobium sp. | reverse complement strand
CAGAGAAGCGATGTATGACAAGGCCAAGGCCGCCTACATGGATCGCGCTGGCGATGCTGCAACCGAGCTGATCAGCGCCTATGAAAAAGCGTATTCGGAATTGAACTGAGCGCACTCAGTTCAATAAAAGTGGAAGGCGCCACACGCGCTGCCTTCCCCACGCTTGAAAGCCTCAACCAGAACACTGGAAGCAGCAGAAGATCATGCATTATTTACGGCGTGTGGAGCGGGTTTTCCTCGTCACACTTTTCCTTTCAATGGTTGCACTGTTCTCTGTGAACGTGCTTGCGCGCGAGATTGGCGGCACCTTTGCAAGCCAACTGGCTTGGGTTGAAGAAGCTGTACGGCTGATGAATATTTTTCTGGTTTTTGGCGCTTTGGGACTGGCGCTGGAGCGCGGCAAACATGTGGGCATTGACACGTTGAGAGAAGCCCTTCCCAACACGGCACGGGCCACCATTCGGCGCATTATAGATGCTGCAGGCTGTGTCTTCTCGCTTTATATGGCTTATCTGGCGTGGAAGCTGGTGGTCTTTGTACTGGGTACGGGCCAAAAAAGCCCGACGCTCGATATCCAGATCGGTTGGATTTATACAGCTCCGGTTATTGGCTTTGGCCTTCTGGCTTTGCGCTACGCGCTCAGCTTTTTCAGGGTTATTGATCGCTTCACAAAAAATGATGATGATATGAGCGATGCACAGCCTGCGCCGGAGGCACGCTGATGCTTTTTATTGTTATTATTCTGGCCGTTATCCTGCTGATTGCAGGCTTTGAAATGCTTCTGGTGCTGGGCATACCTGCCCTGGCGACCAAGATGATTTTTTACGGTTCGATGCCCGACCTGGCCTTCATCCAGAAAACTCTGGGCGGCATCAATCACACAACTTTGCTGGCCATCCCGTTCTTCATTTTTGCAGCACATCTTATGGGATCAGGACAGATCGCCAGCCGCCTGACAGGGCTTGTCCGGGCGCTTGTCGGCCACGCACGCGGCGGTATGGGTTATACTGTTATTGGTGGCTCTATGGCATTCGGGTCTGTATCAGGGTCTGCACCCGCCACAGTTGCTGCCATGGGGCGGATGGTTTATCCGGAAATGCGCAAGGTCGGCTTTTCAGAGAAATTCAGTCTGGGCCTGCTTGTGGCCAGCGCCGAGACAGCAATCCTGATACCGCCGTCTATCACCTTCATCATTTATGGCTGGATGACAGGATCCTCCATTGGCCGCTTGTTTGCCGGTGGCCTTGCCGTTGGACTGGTTATTGGGCTTGCCTTTGCCATTCTTGTCAAACTGGAAGCTAAACGAACCGGCGTGGAATCATTCCAGAAAACCACATCCGCCGAGAAGCTTAAGGCCTTCAAGGACGCCGGATGGTCTTTGGGCATGCCAATTATCATTCTGGGTGGCATTTATGGTGGTATTTTCACCCCCACTGAAGCCGCAGCTGTCAGCGTTGTCTATGCGATCCTGATCGAAGCCTTCATTTACAAGAATCTTGGCTTTGCCAAGCTTGTGGAAATCACCGAGCGCAGTGCCATTTCCACCGCCACGATTTTCATTCTTCTGGCCATGGGTGGCGTGCTGTCCTTCTTCATTACATTGGCGCAGGTTCCAACTCATATCAGCGATCTTCTGACGTCCATTGATGCAGGTGCGATTACGTTCCTGCTGGTGGTCAATGTCTGCTTCCTGATCGCGGGCATGTTCATCGACCCAAATTCCGCTCTGCTGATCCTTGTGCCGCCTCTGTTCCCGGTTGCCATGGCGCTTGGCATTGACCCGATCCACTTCGGAATGATCGTCACTTTGAATATCGGTATGGGTATGATTACTCCGCCCTTTGGGCTGGATATTTTTGTGGCCTCCTCCACGCTGAACAAACCTGTCATGAGCATCATCAAGGGCGTCTGGCCGTTCGTGATTGCCAACATCATCGTGCTGATGATCATCACCTATGTGCCATCGATTTCGCTGTTCATTCCAAATCTGATTTTTGGTCCATAGGAGGGCAGATTATGAATATCGTACCATTACCCATACCGCCCTCCCCGATTGAGATGATGCCTGTGTTTGATGTCTCTTGCGCTGTCAAACGCAACGAGCCGGTCAATGGTGAATATCGTCTGCTGGTGCTGGATGCGCCACGGTCCATTCTTCAATGCGCGCCGGGCCAGTTTTTCCATCTTCTGTGTCCGGTGAGCGAACACCTACAACCCTATCTTCGCCGCCCCATGAGCATTTATGGCTATTATCCGGATCAGGGCGAACTGCATTTTCTCTACAAGGTCACCGGCGAAGGCACCTCAGCTCTGGCGACACTCACGACCGGTCAATCATTGACTGTTCTTGGCCCGCTTGGGCGCGGTTTCGACATTCTCCCCGACTGGCAAAACCTGTTGCTGGTAGCACGCGGCGTAGGGCTGGCGACGCTTGCCCCCCTGGCCCTACAAGCCCACAAGCTTGGCCGGAACCTTACTGCAATCTGCAGCGCGCGCTCTGAAAACATGCTTATGTCCCTGGATTACCTTCGGGAATTGGGCGCTGATGTGATCCCACTCACGGATGACACTGGCTCGTCTGATGTTGCCAATATGCGCCGCATCATTGAAGCAAAAATTGCCGATACGGGTATTGATGCCATGTATACATGTGGCTCCAATCGAATTCTCAAACTGCTTCAATCCCTTGGGAAAACCCACAATATTCCCGGTCAGATTGCCCTTGAGCAACAAATGGCCTGTGGCATTGGCATGTGCCAATGCTGTGTCCGCGCCTTTCACCGGAATGGTAAAACTGTCAATGAGCGTGTGTGTCGCGAAGGACCGGTGTTCGATTTGCAGGAGGCGATCGGATGTTAGATTTGACCACTCAAATCGGCTCACTCACATTGAAAAACCCAATCATGCCAGCCTCTGGTACGTTCTCGGAAGACCTTGCTCAATTGTT
>CAZOCA010000498.1:0-503 GCA_964578105.1 uncultured Pararhizobium sp. | reverse complement strand
TTCTGGATGTTCTGGGCGCGCATGTCACCAAAACAATCAGCCGCGAAAAACGCAGCGGCAACCCAACTCCGCGAGTCTGCGAAGTGCGCGGATCCATGCTCAACTCCATTGGTATTCCGAGCAAGGGATTGGATGCTTTCAAGGCCAATGTCATCCCATTCTATGATCGGTATAATGCGCCCCTGATTGTCAGTATTTCAGCGGGCAGCATCGATGAATTTGCCTCTCTGTGCGAGGATATAAGCGTTCCCGGCGTTGCCGCGATTGAAGTGAACATTTCCTGCCCCAATATTGAGGAAGACGGCAAAGCCTTCGCCATGCGGCCCTCTACAACCCATGCCGTGATGAGCAAATTGCGTCAGGCAACGGATCTGCCCTTGTGGGCCAAATTGACACCCAATACGGGTGAAACGACAGAAGTTGCAAAAGCTGCGGAAGAAGCCGGTGCTGATGCCCTTGTGGTTTCAAATACACTGCTTGCCATGGCCATAGATATTCATACC
>CAZOCA010000497.1:0-3461 GCA_964578105.1 uncultured Pararhizobium sp. | reverse complement strand
CCCCAATCCAGCGGCATCCGTTTCTGTCACCAGATCGATAGAGCGCAATCCGACACGCCTTGTTTGGGTCTGATCATCCAATGTGACTGTCAAATCGTGCAAAACCTGATCACCAAGTCCAGCGGGCCACCATAGTTCCGGATTGTTGAGCGAGAATTCTGCGGTTGCCGTGTTACCGACAACTTCAATTGTGCGGTTTTCACCGGCAAATTCTACTTTGATACTTCCGCCGCCGCCCTGCCCGATTATTGCCACTGTCACTGCTACGTCAGCGCGGTCGTTGGTGCAGATCTGATCAACCCTGATCTGCCCTATGGCAGCGAGGCGGTTTTGCACCAATTCCATGCGGCCATAAACGCCAAGGGGGGCAAGTGCAATATTCCAGTCCCACCCGAAATCGCATTGAACCTTCCGCAGCATATTGCCATTTGCGATCGGGCAATTTTCCTTATGCCAAGGGACATAAAATGGCTGTTCTTCCTGCAACTCCGAAGCGATACGAGGAGATGACGCAAACCGAATTGTGATTTCATTTTCGCCGGCCACAAGAGCTTCTGAAACATCGATTGTGTAGGTTCGGAAGCTGTTCTGTGTCGTCGCCACGACCGCCCGATTGATGCTGACCTCAGCAATAGTGTCCACATCCTGCAAAATGAGAGACAGATCGGTCTTGTCGGTGTGAAAGGTGCGGCTGACAATCCAGTTACGCTCCGCAACCCAGCGCACATCATATTCGTTTCGCCCTCTATATGGATCCGGCACAAATTGCGCATGCTGAAGTGCGCTCACGACATCGCCCGGGAGCATCATCGGCAGGGAATAGGACCGCTGCTGGTCGCAAAGCAACCATTCGCCAGATAAGTCAATCATGTTGAACTCTTAATTGTGACGCTGCGTCTTTGCGCCTACAGGCGCAACTCAGTCGTTTTGTCGAATAATGAGGCACGTTTCGGGTCGAACCCGATTTTCAAATCATCACCCGTTGCAACCGACGCCTGGCCATCCATTCTGAACCGGAACGGTGTGCCGTTAATCTTGGTCCAGACCAACGTGTCAGAGCCCATTGGCTCAACAATATCAACATGCGCATTGATGGTGAAAGGCGCGTCCTCGTTGACTAAGATGTGCTCCGGTCGAATCCCGAACCATGCGGAGGATTTAGCGCTCTCATCTAAAAAATCATAACGAGACAAATCAATACTCATGCCCCCATTGACGAAGTTGCCTTGCGCAACTTCACCTTCAAAGAAGTTCATTGCGGGTGAACCGATAAAGTCAGCGACATATTTGTTGACCGGCCGGTTGTAGATTTCCTGAGGGCTGTCGAGTTGCTGGATCAGGCCGTCTTTCATTATCGCAATTCGGTCAGCCAGTGTCATCGCCTCGATCTGATCATGGGTGACATAGATCATCGTGTTTTTGAGGCGTTCATGCAGCACTTTCAACTCCACGCGCAGATCAGCACGCAGTTTTGCATCCAGATTGGACAGAGGTTCATCGAAAAGGAATACATCCACATCCCGCACCAATGCCCGGCCAATGGCAACGCGCTGGCGCTGACCACCAGACAAGGCAGCAGGTTTACGATTCAGCAAAGGTTCAATCTGGAGGATTTCTGCGGCCCGTTTAACGCGCGCTTCTATCTCGTTTTTTGGCATTTTTGCGTTTTTCAGCCCGAATGTCAGATTTCCGCGAACGGTCATCTGCGGATAAAGCGCATAGGATTGAAACACCATGCCAATTCCGCGTTCGGACGGCTGTTCCCAGGTGACATTCTTGTCATTGATGAATATCTGCCCGTCGGAGACATCCAAAAGCCCGGCAATGCAGTTAAGCAGAGTGGATTTGCCACAGCCTGACGCGCCCAGAAGGACCAGAAACTCCCCCTGGCCAATATCCAGATTAAGGTCTTTCAATACCTTGACCGAACCAAACTCCAGGTCGAGATGCTTGATTGATACGCTTGGATTTTCCATTATTCTCAACCCTTCACGGCGCCGGCAGCAATGCCGCGTACGAACAATTTACCGGATACAAAATAGACGAATAGCGGCACGAGGCCTGTCAGCAGGGTGGCTGCCATATTGACGTTATATTCCTTCACACCCTGCACCGAATTCACGATGTTATTGAGCTGGACAGTCATCGGATAATTTTCCGGTTTGGTGTAGATCACACCGAACAGGAAATCATTCCAGATACCTGTCACCTGCAAAATGATGGCAACCACGAAAATCGGCAGCGACATTGGCAGCATGATCCGGAAATAGATGCCCCAAAATCCAGCCCCATCAACGCGTGCCGCCTTAAACAATTCTTCCGGGACAGAGCTAAAATAATTCCGGAACAAAAGGGTCAGAATGGGCATGCCGAACACTGTGTGCACAATGACCAGGCCGCCCAGTTTGGTGTAAAGACCCATCTCACGCAGGATGATCACAATTGGATAGATCATGACCTGATAGGGAATGAACGCCCCAAATATCAAAATCGTAAAGAAGATATTGGCGCCCTTGAAACGCCAATTCGCCAGCGCATAACCATTCACTGACGCGATCAATATGGAAATCGCGACAGAGGGAACCATGATGCGGACAGAATTCCAAAACCCGCGCGACAGGCCATCGCAATTCAAGCCCGTACACGCTTCCGACCATGCCTTGACCCAAGGCTCGAATGTGATTTCCACGGGGGGCGAAAATACGTTGCCGAGACGAATTTCCGGCATGCCTTTAAGGGAGGTCACTACCATCACATAGAGCGGCAGCAGATAATACATCGCGATTACGATGAGTGTCCCGTACAACATGATGTTTCGCGGCGACAGCGCCCGCTTGGGCTTGCGTCCCCGGGGCCCTGTCATCGTCGTTGTTTCTGAATTGGTTGCGGATGTGTCAGCCACGTGATCGCTCCCCTTTGAATTCGAGGTAAGCCCATGGGATGACAATCACCAGGACCGACAAAAGCATCATCGTTGAGGCTGCAAATCCCTGCCCCAGATTCTGGTTTTTGAACATGTAATCATAGACGTATTTGGCCGGCACTTCCGAAGCGATGCCTGGCCCGCCGGATGTTTGAGCGACAACCAGATCGTAGACCTTGACGATGCCCGAGGCGATAATGACCAGAGTTGTGATGAACACCGCACGCATCATTGGAATGACAATGAACACATAGGTCTTCCACATCGGGATACCGTCGACCCGCGCTGCCTTCCAGATATCCTCATCAATGCCACGCAGGCCCGCCAGCATCAGGCACATGATCAATCCCGTGCCCTGCCACAGTCCAGCAATCAGAACGCCGTAGATGACAATGTCCGGATTATACAGCGGATCGAACACGAAGTCCTCAAACCCCATATTGCGGACGATTTTCTGAATGCCAAATTCGGGGTTCAATATCCATTGCCACACAAGCCCCGTGACGATGAAGCTCAGGGCAAAGGGATATAGGAAGAT
>CAZOCA010000496.1:0-3463 GCA_964578105.1 uncultured Pararhizobium sp. | reverse complement strand
GCCGGGGTTAAGCAGAAGCGTCAATCGTTTTCGATCAGGGGACCAAAGATCAAATCGGTTGCTTAGAAATACGCCGTCCAGTTCCGCGCCATCTGCATCCAGCAAAGTGATTGACGACAGAATGTCATCCTGTCCCATTGGGCTGGAAAAATAGATGTAAAACCGCAGCAGGTTCTCTGGCAAATTCGTACCGGTTGGGTAGACATCCGACACAGAAGTATCAGGCGTTTCGCAGGCGTGGACAGGCCCCGCTGCCAGAATGGCAGCGAGGGTGATGATTGAGATCAAGCGCATGCTGACGGCCTATTCAATCAGATCCGGGAAACCTTCTTCTGATTTGAGCAAATTGTGAAACCCGCGCATTCCCTGGCCCATCTGGTTGTCGGCATAGACGTAATCGGGGAAATCATATTCGGACACAAAATCACTGAGCCGCAGATAGACGCCCTTGCGGATTGAGACCAGATCCATCGCTCCCGTATCCAGATTGCGCTTGAGCGCCAGAAGGAATTGCGGGTTTTGGTCTGCTGCCTGATACACTCCGCTCATGGGGATTTGCGCAGTTTCAACGCCGGCTTCCGTCATCATGCTCACCGGTGTGCTTAGGCCCGGGGCATTTGTGGCCTCGACCATGGCCTCCAACGAGATCAGATCGGCCTGAAGCTCACGGTTGATGACCATCACATATTGCGACGGATTTTGTTGCTGATCATAGGCCGTGAAGGACAGCACTTCGAGCGGCGTGTTGCCATAGCCCAGTTCAGCGATTGTTTTGCCTGTCACATGCGCACCGTCGATTAGAGCCGCTGTTGGCATCGTCACCAGTGGGGTGCAGGTATAGGCCGCCACAATGGTTTGCACGCCGTCCAGATCAACAATCTCCATTGCGCGGATGGGCGCACGGGTTTCCATCTGATCATGAACCGCGTGGTATATTTCAACACTTGTTGTTTGTGTTGCACCGTCAAACGGGTAGGCGATCTGGTTCAGTGTTGAAGCAAATTCACCAGTGGACAAGCCGGACACAAACAATGTGCCATCCGCAAAATCCAGATCAGTGACGGTCAGCGAGGCAGCCGGAATATCGCGCCAGAACGTTACGCCATCGTCAGCTTTGGTGCCAAGGGGCGTGCTCGTTGCCGGCAAGGATGCCAAATCAAGCTGTGTGATTGTCCCATCCTGACTCACCATCACCACAGCAGGCGCGGCACTGCCAATAGTCAGCGAGACGAAAGCTGCCTGTGTGGCGGGGTTCACCGCCAGATCGTTGAACGCAATTTCGGTTTCGGCAACGCCAAGGGTTTCGGCCAGCATGCGGCTGAAACCCTCCAGATTATAGGGCGCAGATTCTGTTGCTGGTTCAGTATTTGGCAAGGTGTAAGCGTGGATGGCCGCACCAGCGCTATCCGCGACAAACAGGGTTGTCGGATCAGCAAATTCCAGGACAGTTGCGGATGTGGGGGCTTCAGCCAGTGCAATCGCAGGGAATGCGGTAAGAATTGCAGTGGACAAAAGTGTCTTCAGGATTGACTTTTTCATAGGCGATCTCCGGTAAAGGGACGTGATTTCAATAGTTTGCCGCAGCTCTGCGGTGCTGAGTAGGCCAGTAAACGCGCACTGTGTGCGCGCAAATCAAACAAACTCACCATTGATGGCACAGGCTAATGCAACAGGTTTTTGAGCAGACTGAGGGCAAGCCCCATTCCGCCTGTGAAGCCTGCCCCAAGAAACGCGGGTACAATTCGTCTAGTCAGCCGAAATCCAATCCGTGCGCCGTAGAAAAGCAGCAGCATGATGGCAAGTATCTGTGCGAGTATCAGACCCATATTTGGGTCATACAGGCCTGCGGCACTCAGCAGCATTGCCAGAGTAGGGCCATTGGCTGCAATCAGTGTTGTGCGGCTGTGTTCCCAACTCGTCGCAATCATGCTTTTGCTGGCTTGGCGTTCAGATTTAAGAACAGTCGCCGCAAGGTCCGCAAAGGCCTTGGTGAATGCGATGGCCAGAACTGTGATGAACAGCATGCCTGCCGTCAGTAAGGGATTGATCTCATTGGGACTGGTGGCAATGAGAACCCCCATCACGGTGATCGAGCCATAGATGACGCCGAAAGCAGCCTCATCTATGGTGGGAATGTTTGAAGCGCTCACTTAATTGGCGGCGCGCTTCTGGCCGCGCATTCCCATGGCATATGCCACCAGGCTGAGAATGATGGCTGCCGAAGAGATCAGCGTCATGATAGTGCCGGGGACAAAGTTCACAAAGCCGCCTAAATCCAGAAACAGAAAATATCCAACATCAGCCAGGCCACCCACGATGGCGGTAAAGAATATTGCTGTGACGGAGTGGCGCCAGATAAAGATTGCGCCAACAAGTGTGAATGTGCCGATCCATGCAAGGTTAAAACCATGCTGGTTGACCACAGCTCCAACGGCCTCATGATATGGTCCGGTCAGCACTGCGGGATCAACCGCATCAGCAATGGCGGAGAAGGCTTGGGGCGTATCCTGCCAAATCGTCAGAACACCTGCCAGCAGGTGGACAAGACCCCAGATGACCCACAAGACAGCGGTGATTTTTAACAGGAGAGAGGTGGTGGATTGAGACATGATGTATCCTTCGGTCTTTTGATCAGGAACGCGGACCAGTTGGTGTTTGGCTCAAAGTGATGGTCAATTGGGGGAAAGTTCCGAGATCTGATTTCGATGCAGGTAAAGAACCGCAGTACAAAGCAGGCCAAGTATGATGGCAGGAACGGCGGAGGGGCCAATAATGAAGACGTGGGCCAGAACCGCACCGACCATGGTGCAGCCCAACAGCGCTGCGCCAATGATCTGGCGTCTTGGAATCCACAAAAGGGCGGCACCTGCAACTTCAATTATCCCGGTGAGATATCGAAAGCCCTGGCCCAATCCGATCTGATCAAAGGTCGCAACCATCATGTCTACACCCACAAGCTTTGCGCCACCGGCGCCAATAAAAACGAGGGTCAGTAAAATGCGCAGGCCAATCGATAAGTAAGTCATGATTCATATTCCGTGGTTGATTTTATATTGTCAGGCCATAAATGCAGTGCATCGAAAATGTTCTCAATGCGCAAAATCACGCATAATATGCGCGTAAAACAGGCATAAGAATTATGAACAAATGGGCAGAGTTGCGGACAGCATATCAGGTCGCAAAACTAGGCACTGTCAGCGCCGCTTCAGAGGTGCTTGGCATCCACCGTGCGACAGTCAACCGTCACATCGATGTGCTTGAGGAAGAAATTGGCGCGCGTATCTTTATTCGCCATGCGCGGGGCTATGCGCTGACTGAACTTGGTGAAGACGTTCTTCGTGTGGCTCAAAAAACCGAAGAATTGATTGATGATCTTGCAGGCCGCGTGCAGGGTGGCCGGGCTAAAATTGAGGGCGAAATCAAGCTGACGATCCTTGCACCTTTTGCAAGCCTGGTCATGAAG
>CAZOCA010000495.1:0-3472 GCA_964578105.1 uncultured Pararhizobium sp. | reverse complement strand
GTCTGATCCAGTCCCACATTTCCGTATGTCGTGGTCACCCCAAGAATTGTCAACTTGTCACTTGCAAGCGCCATCGCCAACGAAAACGCATCATCAATGCCCGGGTCGCAGTCCAGAATAATGGGAAGGGTCATGACGTTTCCAAAGCTGTTGATGGAACAGAAAAAAGGCGCAGCGCTAAGGTTAAACCATTTACATTTATTGAAATGGAATTGAAACCAGTGAACTCTGGAAGACCTGAATTCAAAAGTTACAAAAAGCGATGACATGACCAAAGAAGACACCATCCCTTGCATTGACCTCAGCGTCGCCCAGCGACTTGCGACCATTAGCATCTGCAACCCTTTGCACCACAATGCGATGACATTGGACATGTGGCAGGCCCTTCCCGCGCTCATGCAAGAGGCCGAGCGGAACCTGGATGTCCGCGCCATTATAATACGCGGTTCCGGCGACACCGCCTTTGTCTCAGGCGCAGATATTTCCGAGTTCTCGGATTTGCGCGCAAGAGGTGCGCCTGCCCGCGCCTATGACAAGGCCAACAGCATCGCCTTCGCTTCTATCAGAAACTGCAATAAACCAACCATCGCCATGATCCGGGGCGCATGTATGGGCGGCGGCTTTGGGATAGCTGCAGCGTGCGATCTACGCTACGCAGCAAGCAATGCAACTTTCGCCATACCCGCAGCAAAACTCGGCATTGGATACCCGGTTGATGCCATGCGGGACATTGTCTCCGCTGTGGGAAGCAGCGCTGCGAAAGAATTGTTCTACACCGCGAAAACCATCAATGCAGAAGAAGCCCAACGACTTGGGTTTCTGAATCAGATTTTTGACGCTGACGAGTTGGAACCCAAGACACAATCTGTTGCCGAACGGATTGCCATTGGCGCGCCACTTACCTTGATGGCCGCAAAGAAAGCAATCATTGCTTCGCAATACCCTTCAGCGCAGACACAAGAAGAGGCGATCCAAGCGGCCGAAGCCTGCTTTGACAGTGCTGACTATGAGGAAGGCGTCAATGCTTTCCTGAACAAGCACAAAGCGCGCTTTAACGGAGATTAGATTCAGACCCTAAAGCTGCGCCAGAAACGCTAACACACCGGCTTTGAAAACCTTGTCACCAACCGCAAGCTGATGATCGCGCCCGGGAATGTCGAGAAACGTTGAGCCGGGAATCAGCGCTGACAGATCCTCACCGGAGCCGGAGATGTCATCTTTTGTACCCACTGCGACCAGCGATGGCGGCCTCAATTCGGCAATTTCGGTTTCAGACACCAGTTGGCGTGTGGACACCATGCAGGCTGCCAACGCTTTGCGGTCACTTTTGGTGGAGTCCGCAAACAGCCGGAAACGCTTGCCCACATCATCGGTGATATCATCCGGGTGATCGGCCAGAAGCGCGTCAACAATGGGTTGGGAAGCGCCAACACCTGTCACCATGCCCATGCCGAGACCGCCAAACACCGCTGAGCGCACCCGCTCAGGATGCGCTAACGCCAAAAACGCAGTTAGCCTTGCGCCCATGGAATAACCCATGACATGAGCCTGGTCGATTGACAGATGGTCCAGCAGGCCGCGCGAGTCCTCTGCCATCTTCGCAGCAAAGTAAGCGTCTGGATCATAAAGCTTTTCGCTGTCGCCGTGCCCGCGATTGTCAAGCGCAATGACCCGATATCCTGCACCGGTCAGTGTCGTGACCCAGGACGGATAGACCCAATTGACATGGGCACTTGAGGCAAATCCGTGAATCAGAAGGATGGGTGTGGCCTGAGCCGGCACATCAGGCTTTGGCGACAGATCGAAATAGGAAATTGTCACATCGGAATGATCAAACTCCGCCATTGGCATCTTGTTCAGGTTCATTTACCTAGCCCGCTCTTAAATTCATCCTCTATCTCTCCCTCAATAGCCATTTCCCCCTACCCTTTCCAGTCGGAACCTTTTAAGGTTTGAAAAATCGATTTGGCGCACCCACACGGACGGAGTTTTGTCACTATGGCAGAGGCGGTTACCCCCCACTTTCACAACACAGATGGTGTTGAAGCAATATCCATCGGCGTGAAGGAATTTATGTGCATTGGTGCGCAGCCACCGCAAGATCATCCGCACGTGTTTCTGGATATGGGAGATGATTCTGAAAAAGTCTGCCCCTATTGCTCAACGCTGTACAAACACGATCCGGCCCTCGGCGCGACTGAAAGCAAGCCGACCGGTATGCTTATCAGGGTTTAGAGTCCGTTTTGACCGAACCACTTTCGATTCTCATCGTTGGTGGGGGAATTGGTGGTCTGACATCTGCCCTTGCGCTTTCGCAGGCAGGGTGCCGCGTTTCTGTCTTTGAGCGCGCAAAAGACTTCCAGCCCATCGGCGCAGGCTTGCAACTGTCAGCGAATGCCCTGTCGGTTCTGGAAAAAATCGGCCTGGCCATGCGCGGCAAAAATGGCATAGACATTGCCAGCACAGAGGTTCGGGATGGCAGTTCCGGAAAGCTGATTTCCCGCATAGCAACGCCCGACAACAACAGCACCCTTGTTATTTCCCGCCCCGATCTGCAGGCAATTTTGCTGCAGGCTGTCATGGCCGATGCCAACATCGAACTCAACACTGATGCAGAAGTGGTGGACATGCTGGGCGGCAAGTCCGTTGCGTCGCTGACACTGTCAAATGGCACAATGCATACCGGAGATGTGCTGATTGGAGCTGACGGTGTGTGGTCGCAGACGCGCCGAATGGTAAACTCCGCACGCCCCGACTACTCCGGCCGTATCGCTTGGCGTGCAACCATGCCCTTGTCAAACGTCCCGAAAGATATCAGCCGCCACACTGTGACATTGTGGCTGGCAAAAGGGGCGCATCTGGTGACCTATCCAATCGCAAATGGTGCATCCTTCAATGCGGTCGGCATCATTCAGGATGGCTGGCAGGCAGAGGGTTGGACCGAGAAAGGGAATATGGCCGAACTGGCCCTGGCCTTTTCCGATTGGCACAGCCCGGTGCAGCGCCTTCTCCAGTCGACTGATAACTGGCAGAAATGGGCTTTATGCACCGTTGATCCGACAATGAACTGGACCAAGGGCAGGATGGCACTTTTGGGCGATGCCGCCCATGCTATGGTGCCATTCATGGCTCAAGGTGCGGGAATGAGTATTGAGGACGCATGGGTCCTTGCGCGCCAGTTAGGCAAAGCCAGTCGGGACACTGTGCCGGAAGCCCTGACGGCCTATCAGACAGAACGTCAGGACCGGGTCACGAAAGTCTGGGAAACGTCCATGCAACAGGGCAAGATTTATCACCTCAGCGGCCTCATGCGCTTCAGCCGCAACATGGTCATGCAAGCCGGTGGAAACCTGTTGAAAAATCGCTACAACTGGATCTATGACTGGCGGGCACAATAGATGAACGAAAGTGCCCGGCGTCAGGAGAGAACTGTGGTGATTGAGAGACCGGAGTGAGCTATCCGGCACTGAAA
>CAZOCA010000494.1:0-3473 GCA_964578105.1 uncultured Pararhizobium sp. | reverse complement strand
ACACCAGCAGAGTTTCTGGAAGCTGCCCGGACCGTCCGCAGTTACGGGATGCCATGCGATACAATTACCTTTGATGGTCGTGCCTGGCAGGACACTGATACGCGGTTCCATTTTGACTTCGACCCAAAGCGGTTCGACGACCCCAAAGCAATTATCGACCAGGTCAAGGAGATGGGCTTCCATGTGTGTTGCTGGGAGTATCCGCTCGTCTCGGTCAACAGCCCGATCTATGATGAGTTGAGCGAGAAGGGGTATTTTCTCACCGATAGACGTACTGATTTACCCTATCGCTATGAATGGGATATGGAGCCATTTGGTCAGGTTCTGACACCCTTGCCGGATTCAAGCCTCATCGATTTCACCAACCCTGCCGCCTATGAATGGTGGCGTGATCAGCACAAGGATTTGTTTGCGCTTGGCGTAGACATGATCAAGAGCGACTTTGGCGAACAGGTTGAGCTGGATTGCAAGGCCTTCAATGGCGACACGGGTCACAGACTGCATAATGTGTATCCACTGCTCTACAATCGATGCGTTTACGAAGCCTCTGAAATGTACTCTCCTGAAGGCGCATGCCTTTTGGCACGGGCGGGCTGGGCTGGTTCCCAGCGTTATCCGGCCCAGTGGGGCGGCGATCCGCAAGCCGACTGGGAAGGTTTGGCCGCTTCTCTGCGCGGTGGCCTGTCATGGGCCAATACCGGCGCGGCCTGTTATGCAACAGACATTGGTGGCTTCTACGGCGACACACGGGATTCAGAATTATTCGTGCGCTGGACGCAGGCCGCCGTCTTTTCTTCCCATATGCGCTTTCATGGTATTGGTGACCGGGCTCCCTGGTCCTATGGAGAACGGGCGGCAAATGCTGTCATGGCGGCCCTGAAGCTGCGCTACAGATTATTGCCTTATCTTTGGCGGGCCCTTCAGACAGCCTGCGAAACCGGCCTCCCTGTTCAGCGCCCCATGGCGGTCGCTTTTCCCGAGGATCCCGCAGCTTGGAGCTTTGAGCTGCAATTCATGTTCGGTCCCGACATTCTGGTGTCTCCCATCGTGCGTTCGCAGGGTATTGGCAAGACCTATCTGCCTGCCGGCAATTGGCGCCACCTTGTGACGAATGAGCTTGTTGCAGGAGGACGGGTGATCAATCAGCAGCTTGATCTGGAAAGCATGGCCGTTTATGTGAAAGAAGGAGCTACAATTCCGTTCGGTCCTTCCGTGCAGCATACGGGCCAAATCGGAGATACTCCGCTGATTGAGGAAAGCTGCAAATATTGACACGCACCAAGCGCTAACGAGGCCTGGAATGAGATTTGCCGCCCATAGTCATCGTTTCGGCGCGGCAATTCTGGTTTTATTGTTCCTCACCATGTCTGCCTTGGCGCAGGGCACGCGCCCGATTTCCACATTGCGTATTGGCGTGGTGGTGGGCGATAATCTGAATCACACATTGCGGCGGATGGAACCGTTTCGTCTCTATCTGGAAGACAGGCTCAATCGTCGGGTGACCATTGAGGGAACCCACAGTTTCCAAAACCTGATGGAAGTGCATGCACGAGGGCGCATTCACTATGCCATATATTCAGCATCAGCCTATGCCAGATCATGGGCCTCTTGCCGCTGTCTGGAGCCTTTGGCTGCTCCAAAATCCCTCGGAGGTGGATCCGGCATTTATTCGGTATTGCTGGTGGCTGCTGATACGCGCTTTCGGTCGCTGGATGATCTGAATAATCAGCGCGTTCTGTACACCTCGCCCTCAACGTTAGCAGGACATTTGATACCGGCCAGAGCCATGTCATTGCTCAGCGGCAAAGACCGTTTTGTCTTCGCTGATGCAGATATGGCGCGCAACGCTGCCGTCGGATTGGAAGCCCTCAAATCTGGAAGCGCCAACGGGGTATTTGCCTGGGAAGGTGCCGAAGGCCCCCTGCGCGGCACGGCCGCTTCTGCAGAAAAACGAGGTGTCATCGAGCCTGGATTTGCAAGATCTGTCTGGCGATCAGACCTTTTGCCGCATGGACCACATGCGATTTTGAGCGATCTTCCTGCCTCACTGATTGCCGATCTGCGATCAGCTTTGATCAATCTGGATCCAGAGGATGATTCAGTGCTGCTGCGCGTTCGCAATGCTGAGGCATCCAATGATAGCCAGCAAGCATTTGAGACCAGCTACACAGCCTCGGACATTCTGGATTCCATCGACAACATATTCGGAGGGGGTTTTTCTCCGGTCGACCATTATGACTATCTGCCCGTGCTGAATGTGCTGGGTTGGGGGACTGAGAACACAGTGCCTGCCTGGCCCTGATACCCTTTGAATCCTCGGAACTCTTTGCATTTCCTAATTTTTTGAATGCGGTGAAGTCTATCCAGCCTTGCGCATGGAAGGTCCGGCTGACGGCGATGATGCTCCACCATAGCTTGCAGCCCTGAAGGCAGGCAATTGCATGACTATTTTGCCTTCAAGAGCATTGGGTTCGAAAGACACCAGTTTGCCTCCAGCTTCTCCAAGTGCTTTCTGGAAGGCATTGAAATTATGTGTCCAGCCCATAATCTCGTCGTGTTGTTGCGTTTGGGGCGCGCCTGGTTGTGGAGTTTGTTCAATGCTGAACTCTGCCATTCGACCGCTTACAAGTCTTGATGAAATTTCAATCCGGGGTGAAATCTCACCACTTTTGGAGAACAGGGCATTATAGGCCTGCCGGATAACGATCCGGATGATTTCAGGATCCCCGCTAACGGCCTCCAGAGCGGTGTCATCGAAGTCTTCGGGTCGCTCACCCATATCCTCGTTTTCCTGATACCACTCGTTGATCAGTCGCTCCATGCTGATAAAGACTGACTTTTCACCTTCGGCTTTATTTTTGTCCGCCAGTGGCGTGGACATGCTGGCCAGAGCTTCCAACTGTCGTTGTAACTGAAGGTTATGCCGCTTTGCGTCCTGATTGGCAGCTTCCAGCGTGTCAGCTTGCTGCTCCTTCGTCACAAGGCGTGTGAAAAATGTCGTTGCATCGGCAAGTACCACCTGGATGGCAGCATTTTTTCGCGCTTCCGTTGAAGCCATTGTGGTGATGTCTGCGAAGCAGATTTTGCTGTTCCCCTTGTCAGTCTGCACCAGGATTTGTCCCTGATAGCTACCATCTTCACTGGCCTGACTGAGCGCTAATGGTGTGCCTTGCTTGTGTTCGGCAATGGTGGTGAACAGAAAATCAAAGTCTTTCAATTGGGCGGGATTTTCCCGTTCAAAGAAGAATGCTGCGGCCTCATTGGCTTCGCTAAGGCGCCCATTGGCATTAAATTTCAGAATTGGAAAACCGGATTTATGAAAAGCATGCCTCAGCGGCGCCAATTCACTTTCACGCAGGTAATGCAGCCGGGCGATTAGCGTATCAATGGCTTTGGCGGTCATACCAATTGTATCGCCGCGTCGCCATTTCAGGCGCGTAGCCGCGACATTCTTTGAAGTGGAAGCAGCTCTT
>CAZOCA010000493.1:0-3477 GCA_964578105.1 uncultured Pararhizobium sp. | reverse complement strand
GCCTCAAATGAGCCAGGACGACGACGGCCTCCTTCCCACCAACAAGCTACACCAATTCAAAGACACAGGATGACGCGCTTTAAGGGTTGTTTGCGCTGAATTGAGTTCGCGAGCTTTTGCAATCCACCACCGTCATCCTCGGACTTGTTCCGAGGATCCACTGCAGCCTTTTATCATCGTATGATGGATCCAAAATACGCAAAAATCTTCTTCGACACTGCATCACTGGCGGCCCAATATTCCGGATGCCACTGCACGCCCAGGGCAAAGGCCTTGGCACCATCTACGGAGATGGCTTCAATCGTCCCATCATCGGCTGTCGCTTCGATGGAAAGGCCATCTGCCAAACGGTCAATGGCTTGGCGATGCAACGAATTGATGGCGATTGGCGCATTGCCCAAAATACGTGCCAGAAGGCCATCTTTTACCGGGTTGATGGTGTGCGCGATTTTGTATCGGACATCCTGATCCGGATGTACGACGGCGCGGTGATCCATGATCCCCTGATTTTCTTGAATTTCCGTCTGCAGTGTGCCGCCATAGGCAACGTTCAGTTCCTGATGCCCTCTGCAGATGGCCAGCAAAGGCGTGCCGCGCGCAATGGCGTTGCGGATCAGTGGCAGAGTTGTTCCGTCGCGGTCATGATCATAGGGCTCATGTTTTTCGGTTGGGCTGTGGCCATAGATCTGCGGAAAGACATTGCTTTTGGAGCCTGTCACCAGAACGCCATCCACCCGGCTCAAGACACTGTCAAAGTCTGTTTTTGAAGTCAGATCGGGGAGAATAATGGGCTGCGCCCCAGAAATTTCCGAGACTGCTTTCAGGTAGGTATCAATGGCGCCATGCCAATCATAGCCACCCGTTTGCACAACATCTGACGTGACAAGAACCAACGGTTTCATAAGTGTTTCCAAAGAAAATCAACAGAATTCAGATTGCGCTGGATTTGATCCTATTTCCACCACATTTTATCATCAAACGATCCTGCGTAAGTCGAACCAGAGTTGCTTTGCGTTTCAAGGATCACCGCAACTTATTAAACCACAAAAAAGAGACCATGTTACCAATTCAGACGATCGAGCCACAAGAAATTGAGGCATCAACAGACGGCTGCGTAAACGCGCGGCGCGACTATATTCTTGGCCTTTGGGCCGGACACAAAATGGGCCTTCACGGTGACGAGCTGCAGCTCTATGTCCGGGATGTTCTTCACACGGACCGGGTGACGCCCGGAGCTGATCCGATGATCAACAAGGTGGCTCAGGACTTTTCAAGTTGTGGCGTTGCTCTTGCCAACAGCCAGATCAGAATCGCGTTCCAGAATGCCGAGCGTACTGCCCGCACGGAAATGCTGGTGACCGACTGATTTTCCGGTCTTTCTGGTCAGCCAGACCGGCTGGCCAGCCATCTTGCAGTGTTCTGCCAACTCAATCACTACGCGCTGCCAGCACCTCAATCTCAACAACAAATTCTTCACGCGCAAACCCTGATACAATCATCAGCGTCGATGCAGGCGGCGGCTCTGAGACATAATTGTCCCGGGCGCGCATGTAACCTGCCAGATGGTCGCGATGGCTGACATAGGCATTGATCCGCACAATGTGTGACAGATCCATTGCGGCGCTTGCCAGAATTTCCGCAATGTTCTGAAAGATAAGATCTGTCTGCGCTTCTGCGCCCTCCGGGATTTGATCATCGGACGTTATTCCCAATTGACCCGAGCAGACAAGAAGACGCGCATTTGGCGGCACTTCCACGCCATGGCTGTAATTGGCAAAAGGCGCTCTGATCGTCGTTGGCGTGTGCCGTGGAAACTGATCTGCCATTCCATCATATCCTGTGTGTTACAGTGAGATTCGATTAAGCGCGGAAAACAGATTTTTGACCAGCCCATGTGTCAGTATTGGTTTCGATCTCTGTTTCAGGCTCGGTTTGAATTACACCAAAAAATACCCCATTGAGGATATTGCGTCACCTTGGCGCTTGATTTTTTGGTGCACTGCATCACACACTGTTGCCGACCCTCCCAAAGCGGTCTTAATTTTTGCAAGCAAAAGGAATCTTGTCATGGTGTCCAACCACATGAAAACCCTCGCGGCTTTTGGCGCGCTCGCCTTGAGTGCCACTTTCGCGACCCAATCCAGTGCTCTTGAAGACGTAACCTATGGAACAAACTGGCTTGCACAGGCTGAGCATGGCGGCTTCTATCAGTCGGTGGTTGATGGCACCTATGAGGCATGCGGGCTGAATGTAACCATTGCTCCAGGCGGTCCTCAGGTTAATAATCGTGCGCTGATGCTGGCAGGCAAAATCGAGTTTCATATGGGCGGCAACATGCTGCAACCTTTTTCTGCAGCGGAGCAGAACATCCCCGTTGTTGTTCTGGCCTCCATGTTTCAGAAAGAGCCGCAGGTTTTGATCAGCCATCCGGACCAGGGGTTTGATACTTGGGAAAGCCTGAAAGACGCCAAGCTGTTTTTGGGCGAAAATGGCTTTCAGAGCTATTATAAATGGATGATCGCCGAATATGGTTTCACAGTTGAACAGCGGGAACCCTACACATTTAATGCAGCTCCATTCCTTGCGGACAAGAAGTCTGCGCAGCAGGGTTACATCACCTCAGAGCCATTCGCGATTGAGCGTGAAGGTGGCTTCAAGCCAAACCTTTTCCTGCTGGCTGATTATGGTTTTGATACATATTCCACAACAATTGAAGCCATGCAGGCAACCATCGACGGTAAGCCAGAAATCGTAAAATGCTTTGTTGATGGCTCCATTCTGGGTTGGGTGAATTATCTTTATGGCGACAATGCTGCTGCCAATGAGATGATCAAGAAAGATAATCCGGATATTACAGATGAGCAGATTACCTTCTCCATCGAGACAATGAAGGAATTCGGCATTGTCGATAGTGGCGATTCTGAAACGATGGGCATTGGTGCCATGACGGATGCGCGGCAGAAAAGCTTCTACGACAAGATGGTTGCTGCTGGCGTGACACCGGCTGACCTGGATATTTCCAAAATTTATACGCTGGACTTCATCAACAAAGGCGTTGGCGTTGAGTTGAAGAAAAAACTCACCGGCATGTAATTCATACTGACTTCCGGTCGCGTCGCTACGCCGCGACCGGATATTTGTTCAAGGCAGTTTTCTCGTGAACCAATCGCCTCTGATTTCCCTTAACGGCATTACAAAATCTTTTTCGAACGGCACTGTTGCCTTGCGCGACATGGCGCTGGACGTCCACCAGGGCGAATTTGTCAGCCTGCTTGGCCCATCTGGTTGTGGTAAATCCACAGCGTTGCGGATTATTGCCGGCCTTGCGCCTGCGACGACCGGAACCGTGTCCTGGGGCGATTCCTCTGGCACGAATGCACAAGAAGCCTCCCATGATGTGAGCTTTGTGTTTCAGGAACCAACCCTGATGCCATGGGCGACTGTGTTCGGGAATGTCTTTTTGCCGCTGAAGTTGAA
>CAZOCA010000492.1:0-3480 GCA_964578105.1 uncultured Pararhizobium sp. | reverse complement strand
CCATTGAAGCCATGAAAATGGAAACGGCCATTCATGCCGAAAGCGATGGTAAAGTGACTGAAGTCCTGGTGAAAGCCGGTGATCAGATTGATGCCAAGGATCTTCTGGTTGTGGTCGAAGCCTCCGAATAGAATTCGGAGGCTTCGCGCCGCACTTAAGGTCTGAGCCCAATCCAACCTCTCAATTGAGGCCGGTTCCTAGTATCCGGTGAGTTCGCCCTGCATTGTGTAGGCGATTTCCTCTTCGAGGCGGATTGTGGGCTTCTTGCCAACATGTTGCTCGTTCTCAAGGCACCAAGCCAATGCTGCTTCACGGCCGAGATCACGCAGATAGGTCAGAAATTTCCACTCGGCATTGACCTTGGATGAAGCCGATAACAGCGCGTCGGTATCGACCAACGCGATCCGATGCATACGAACATCTGAATACTCATCGGGTGACAGAACGCCCTCTTTGAGCTTGCGCGAGACAAATTCAATAGCGCGCAATTCCCGCAGCAACGATGCGTTGAATGTTATTTCATTGACACGATTATGGATGTCGCGGGCCGATTTAGGTGTTTCCTTTCGGGAAATCGGATTGATCTGGACCAGCAGAATATCATCAGTTTTGGTGCCGTGGAAAAAGGGAAACAGCACCGGATTGCCCATAAACCCACCATCCCAATAGGGAATTCCGTCGATTTCCACGGCCTGAAACATGGAGGGCAGGCAGGCTGATGCCAGAACGGATTCAGCGGTGATCTCGCTGGTTTCAAATACCCGGACCTTGCCATTGTGCACATTCGTGGCCCCTAGAAACAGTTTTACGCCCTTGCAGCGGCGCACCCGTTCGAAATCCACGAGTTCTTCCAGAATGTCGCGCAGCGGATTGAGGTTGAGCGGGTTGTAATCATAGGGCGAGTAGAAGCGGGTCATGACATCGCCCATCAGATAGCCCGGAGACATATCCATCGACCAGTTTCCAAACATCATGTCCACAAGGGTGCGTTGAACCGGTGAAAAGTTGGAAGCGTCGCTGACTGCTTTCCAGAAACGATGCAGATGTTCGCGCGCGCCTTCTGCACCGTTGTCTTCAAAGCCATCCGCCAGCACAACCGCATTCATCGCGCCAGCGCTGGTGCCGGAAATGCCTTCAATATCCAGTGTGCCGCGCTCCAGCAGGGCATCGAGCACGCCCCAGGTGAATGCGCCATGGGACCCGCCGCCTTGAAGGGCCAGATTAATAGGCATTCCCTGGGGGTTGGGCATGTCTATAACGCCGTCCAGCCGCCATCGACCGATAGAGGCGTTCCGGTGATCTGGGCCGCAGCGTCACTGCACAGAAACGCAACAATATCGCCGACCTGTTCTGTGGTGGCAAAGTCCTTGGTGGGCTGGCGTGCCAGCATGACCTCGCGGATAACCGTCTCGCGGTCCATATTGTGCGCCTTCATCTGCTCTGGAATTTGGGATTCGACAAGAGGTGTCATCACATAGCCGGGGCACACTGCGTTGCAGGTGATGTTCTTTTCGGCCAACTCCAGAGCAACAGATTTTGTAAAGCCGACAACACCGTGCTTGGCCGCTACATAGGCAGATTTGTAAGGGGAGGCAGTGAGGCCATGGGCCGATGAGATGTTGACTAATCGGCCCCAGCCGAACGCCTTCATGCCAGGCACTGCGGTTCTGGTTGTGTGAAACACCGAAGACAGATTGATGGCCAGAATGGCATCCCATTTCTGCGGCGGAAACTCTTCCACTGGCGCTACAAACTGAATGCCGGCATTGTTGACGAGAATGGAGATCGGACCGAGTGTTTCGGTCGCCTGTTCCACCAAAGAGACGCATGCATCAGCTTTTGACATGTCAGCGGAAAAGAACGCGGCCTTCACGCCGAATTCCTGAGCTATGTCTTTTGCCAGTCTATGGTCATCTTCGCTGTCGGTGTAGGAATTGATGGCGACATTGATGCCAACCTTTGCAAGCTGACGAGCGATGCCAAGGCCAATTCCGGAGGTTGAACCGGTGATGATAGCGTTCTTGCCTTGCAACATGAATTGATCCTCTGTTTCGAATTTTGGAGCAGGTAAAGGAATTGGGTGTGCTTCGTACGATTAATCCTTATATAGGGTCCGCATAAATTATTTTGCAACGCACAATCTGAGTATGGCGTCGGTATGGCCCGAAGCGAGCAGATTCAGATTGCGTTGCCAGAGATGGAATTGCCGGATGGAGTATCTTTCCAAAGTCATGTCGCGGCGCGACAGTGTTGGCGTTGATGTTGGTGGTGTGCGTGTTGGTGGCAGCACGCCTGTGGTTGTGCAGTCCATGACCAATACCGACACTGCTGATATTGATGCGACGGTCAAACAGGTTGCGGCCCTGTCTCGCGCCGGATCCGAATTGGTGCGCATTACCGTTGACCGGGATGAGGCAGCAGCAGCTGTTCCAATCATTCGCGAACGGCTGGATATTCTGGGCATTGATGTGCCGTTGATTGGTGATTTTCACTATATCGGACATACATTGCTGGCTGATCATCCGGCCTGTGCTGAGGCATTGGCCAAATACCGTATCAATCCGGGCAATGTCGGATTTGGTAACAAAAAGGACAGGCAATTCGCGCAGATTATCGAAACCGCGATTGAGCGCGACAAGCCAGTGCGTATCGGCGTCAATTGGGGATCGCTTGATCAGGAATTATTGACCCGGCTGATGGACGAAAATGCCAAATCCGCAAAACCACTTTCCGCGACCGAGGTGATGCATGAGGCGATTATTCAGTCCGGATTGATTTCAGGTCGGTTAGCTGAGGATATCGGGCTGCCGAAAGACAAGATTATTCTGTCGGCCAAGGTCAGCCAGGTGCAGGATCTCATTGCCGTCTATACCAGCCTTGCAGAGCGTTGCGACTATGCGCTGCATCTTGGGCTGACAGAAGCTGGCATGGGCTCCAAAGGCATTGTTGCCTCCTCTGCGGCGCTTGGTATTCTGCTGCAACAAGGCATTGGTGATACGATCCGTATTTCACTGACCCCGGCACCTGGCGGTGACCGCACACGGGAAGTGCAGGTCGCGCAGGAATTGCTGCAGACCATGGGTTTCCGGTCCTTTGTACCGATTGTCGCTGCCTGTCCGGGGTGCGGACGCACCACATCGACAGTTTTTCAGGAATTGGCGGAGCGGATCCAAAGCGATCTGCGCGACAGTATGCCGGTCTGGCGGGAAAAATATCCCGGAGTGGAAGCTTTGAAAGTGGCTGTCATGGGCTGCATCGTGAACGGACCTGGCGAGAGTAAACATGCCGATATTGGCATTTCTCTGCCCGGCACAGGTGAAACCCCCGCAGCCCCTGTTTTCATTGATGGCAAAAAGTCTGCCACATTGCGTGGCGCTACGATTGCTGATGATTTTCAAATCATGGTCGGTGACTATATCGAGAAGCGTTTCGGGGCCGGCGGCAGACCCTGAAACTGAAGGTCCGTTATTTTTTCCAAAA
>CAZOCA010000491.1:0-3504 GCA_964578105.1 uncultured Pararhizobium sp. | reverse complement strand
GCAATTCCGGGGCGGATGTGATCTGGAATAGCTGCGCTTGGCGCGCCAATGGAGGCCGCTGTCCTGGCTTTGGAAAGGGCGCTTTTTCGGCTCAGAAATTTGGCGCCGGTCATCCTGACTTCTGCAATCAACTCGCCGCTGACATCGACCACAACGATGCATTGTGGCTGCCCAATTCGGTCGGCCTCCGCTATGGCGGCGCTCAGCATTGCCATGGCGCCCTGATGGGTCAGTTGGGTTTTGGCGGTGGTAAAACTCATGCTAAGGCTCCTTGCAGAAACGAACGAATATGATATCGATAACATGTTTGTCGGAAATTGATACAAAAAGGGTAGACTTGAATGGCGTTTTTTGAGGTTCTGGATAAATCCTTTGGCAGTTTTGTGCTGGGAAATGCGCCGGTAAAGCAAATTGCCACAGGGTTTGACTGGGTTGAAGGACCAGTTTGGTTTGGTGATGCCAATTGCCTGTTGTTTTCAGACATTCCCAATAACCGGATCATGCGCTGGATACCCGGGCTTGGCACAAGCATTTATCGCGAGCCTTCAAACTATTCTAATGGGCATACGCGGGATCGCCAGGGGCGCTTGATTTCCTGCGAGCATGGGACGCGGCGCGTTACCCGCACAGCAGCAGATGGCTCGGTCACCGTGATTGCCGACAGTTTTGAGGGCAAGCGGCTGAATTCACCAAATGATGTTGTTGTGAAATCCGATGGCACTATCTGGTTCACCGATCCGCATTACGGCATCAAGACCAATTATGAAGGGTTCAAATCCGAGCAGGAACTGCCCTGTCAGGTCTATCGGGTTGATCCGTCCAAAGGCACAATTGATGTGGTGCTGACCGATTTTGCCGGTCCCAATGGCCTTGCCTTTTCACCCAATGAAGACAAGCTCTATGTGGCTGATACGGGCGCGATCTTCGACGAAAATGCCGAGCGACATATTCGTGTGTTTGATGTGGACGCAGATAATCGTCTGAGTGGCGGTGCTGTGTTTCACCAAATCAGCGAAGGGTTTGCCGATGGGTTCCGGTTGGACAGTGACGGCAATCTTTGGTCGTCCGCCGCTGATGGGGTGCATTGCATCAACCCATCGGGTGAGTTGATCGGCAAGGTTCTGGTTCCCGAACTGGTGTCGAATGTGTGTTTTGGCGGTCGGTCAAAACATCAGCTGTTCATCACCGCTTCGACCAGTGTTTATATGATCAGCCTGAACCGGCAAGGGGTGCAGTGGCCGTAACGGCACCAAGGTATTGCGGCCCTGCACTGTTGCGGCATTATGCTGTCGCGCCGGGGACGAGCCGGGTAGGGACAACTACTACATCCTTGCAGGGTTCATCGCGCAGACGTGCAACGAGTAACTCTGCGGCTTGTTTTCCAACGCCCTGTGTGGACACCATGGTGGTGGTGAGGCGCTGTGGCAGGATTGAGGCGGCTTCCATGCCGCCCCATCCGGCGATGGCCAACTGGCCGGGAACATCTATGTTGCGGGCCTGGCAGAAAAACAGGCCTCCGATCGCCATTTCATCATCCTGATAATAGATGCCGTCGAGATTGCTTTCCCGGCTCAGTAAATTCTCCGTCCCGTAATATCCCGCATAAAAACTGGATTTATCATGGAGCAGTTCTGAGGCGACCAGTGGGTGACCGGCTGAAGACAGGGCCTTTTGAAATCCTTCGGACCGGATTGATCCCATGGTGGTGGTGCTGGGCTGAATGCCGACATAGCCAAGCCGCCGTCGCCCGCGGCCAATCAGAAACTGGCCCATTTCATGGCCACAATCAAAATGGTTGAAGCCGACAGAAACATCCAGTGGACTGGTGTTGAGATCCCAGATTTCGACAACAGGTATAGAAGTGGCCTTGAGCAGCTCCAGCGTGGAAGAGGAGTGATTTCTGCCAGACAGAATGACACCGGCAGGCCGCCATGACAGCAGACCACGCAGCCATTTTTCTTCCACATCGGGCAATTCGTCATTGACCCCGATCATGGTCTGATAGCCAAAGCGGAAAAGGGTGCGGTCAATGCTTTCCAGAACCTCGCCATACAGGCGGCTGGTCACGCGCGGCACGCAGACACCAACCAATGTTGAGGTAGCTTCCGAACCAAAGGTTGCGGCAAGGCGGTTTGGTACGTAACCAAGCCGATCAATCTCGCGCATGACCCGTTCACGGGTTCCTTCCGAAAACCCACCACTGTCACGCAGAATGCGGGACACTGTCATTTTGGAAACACCAGCTGCATCTGCAATCTGTGCAAGATTGGCACCTAGTTTTCTGGGCGATTTTGATGTCTTTTTCGACATTGTTTCCAAGCTGATCTCAGGGTTACGTTACCGATAACATTTTCCGCTTGACTCTGGAAGCACCGTGATGAAAGTTACAGTAGGTTACCGGTAACGTTTGTCAAGAAATACTGGAACTGACCGGGAGGAAGTTGCGATATGAGACCGGATAGCGGGCTCTTTTTTGATCGTATCGAAAAATCGTTTGGCGGCACGCAGGCGCTGGGCGGCGTGTCCATGCATGTGGACCGTGGCGAGATTGTAGCGCTTCTCGGCGAGAACGGGGCGGGTAAATCCACGCTCATCAAAGTCCTTGGCGGCATTCACAAACCAGATAGCGGACGCGTGCTGATTGACGGGGCTGACTATGCCCATGCGCCAGGCCGCATCAATGAAAAACAAGCGGTTGCTTTTATCCATCAGGATCTGGGTCTGATTGAATGGATGAGTGTTGCGGAAAACATTGCACTGGCCATTGGCTACTCACGAAAATTCGGATTGATCGACTGGGATAAGGCGGAAGCAACAGCGGCGGCTGCGCTGAAACTGGTGGATTGTGATTTTGATCCCTCCGCCCGCGTTGCCAGTCTTAGCCGGACGGAAAAATCATTGGTGGCCATTGCCCGTGCACTGGCTGTTGAGTGCGATTTTCTGGTGTTGGATGAACCAACGGCCAGTCTGCCTGCTGATGAGGTTGAGCGCCTGTTCACCGCGTTGCGTCCGTTGCGCCAGAAGGGTGTGGGCATGATTTATGTCTCCCACCGGCTGGATGAGGTGTTTCGTATTGCGGACCGTGTGTCTGTTCTTCGCGATGGCAATCTGGTGGGTGTGCGTGATGTTGCCCATACCACTCCGGAAGAGCTTGTCAGTTTGATTGTTGGCCGCAAAACCCGTGAAATATCAAAACCTGTGATTCAGACCGGCGGTGAAATCCTGACCGTAAAGGGCCTGACCACAGACAATGTGGGACCGATTGATTTGTCCGTTCGCAATGGTGAATTGCTTGGCATTGTCGGCTTGCGCGGGGCGGGACATGAGGATGTTGGCCGCAGCCTGTTTGGTGTGATCGAGCATCAGGGTGAAATTGTTCTGGATGGGACGACGCCTGATCTGTCATCACCGACCACAGCCATGCAAAGAGGTTATGGATTTGTGGCGCGACACCCTGTCGTGCAATCCATCGGGTTTGTCGGATCAACCCCGATCGCGGAATAC
>CAZOCA010000490.1:0-3505 GCA_964578105.1 uncultured Pararhizobium sp. | reverse complement strand
AAATTGGCATAGCGGTTGCCGGAAGCACATCAGAGGTAATGAGAAAGGCGGGTGTCGAGAACCTTCCGATTGAAAGCCATGTGCTGCAGGCGTTTGTTTCCGAAGCGGTTAAGCCTGTTATGAATACCGTCGTGATTGGTGCTGGCGGCCATTTTTACATGTCACAATCCGACAAGGGCGGACTGGTTTATGGCGGTGAGTTGGACAAATACAATTCCTACGCCCAACGCGGTAATCTGCCTCTTGTGGAAGATGTCCATACCATGATGCTGGCATTTTGTCCGCAATTCGCAAAGCTGCGCCTGCTGCGTCATTGGGGGGGCATAATGGACATGTCGATGGATGGCAGTCCAATCATCGCCAAGGGCCCTTTACCCGGTCTCTATCTGAATGCCGGATGGTGCTATGGTGGTTTCAAAGCGACACCGGCTTCGGGTTGGTGCTTTGCCCATACAATTGCAAATGACAGGCCTCACGCGCTGAACGCACCATTCACACTGGACCGCTTCAACTCGGGTTACACCATTGACGAAGGTGGCGCTGGCCCCTTCGCCCGGTTGCAGTAGGGGAATGAGATGCTGATACCCTGCCCCCATTGTGGTGATCGTGACTTGTCGGAATTTACCTATCTGGGCGATGCGACCGTAAAGCGTCCAGAGCCAGACAAAGCCACGCCAAAGGATTGGCAGGACTTTGTCTACAACCGCAAGAATCCACGTGGACCACACAAGGAGCTTTGGCAGCATAGCGGCGGTTGCCGGCTGATCCTTGAGGTTTCCAGAGATACGCTCAACCATGAAATTTCTGGAGCCAAGGCAACCGGGCCTCACAAAATGGGGACACCGAAATGAGCGGATTTCGGTTGGAAACAGGCGGAATGGTTGATCGCAGCAAGACGCGGTCCTTCACATTTGACGGCAGAAAACTCACCGGATTTTCCGGGGATACGTTGGCCTCAGCCCTGCTGGCAAATGGGCAGACACTGTTTGGACGCAGTTTCAAATATCATCGGCCACGGGGCCTGATGAGTGTGGGAAGCGAAGAGCCAAATGCATTGGTTACCATCGCACGGCCGGGTGTTCAGGAACCCAATGCCCGGGCCACAATGCTCGAAATTTTTGACGGTCTGGCTGCCAACAGTCAAAACCGCTGGCCCAGCCTGTCCTTCGATCTGCTGTCCGCCAATCAGTTGGCTGGACCGATGCTTCAGGCCGGGTTTTACTACAAGACCTTTATGGGCCCGACACGCAAGGCATGGCGTCTGTATGAGCCAATTATCCGCCGCGCTGCGGGTTTGGGGCACGCAGCGCAAAAGCCGGATCCTGACAGATATGAGAAGATCAACAGTTTTGCAGATGTTCTTGTTGTGGGTGGCGGACTTGCAGGGCTGACTGCAGCGTTGAAAGCAGCGGAAAAGGGCGCGCGGGTTGTGCTGGTGGATGAGCATGCCGAGTGTGGTGGCTACCATCGCGGGGATCCAAGGGAACGCGATACCATCGCCACGCTATTGGAGCGCATCAGATCCCATGAAAATGCTACAATTTTGCCAAGAACGACCTGCTTCGGCCAATATGATGGTGGCGCGTTTGGTCTTGTTGAGCGGGTTTCTGCGCATCATCCCGCGGCATCGCAGTTTACGCCTTGCGAGCGCTATCATGTGTTGCGGGTACGGCACGCGATCTTCGCGACCGGTGCCATTGAACGGCCCTTGGTCTTTCCGGGAAATGACCACCCCGGCGTAATGCTCGCAGATGCTATTCGCGCCTATGCGCTTAGATATGGTGTTTCAGCTGGGCGAAATGTGGTCCTGTTCACCAGCCATGATGGTGCTTACCGGCAATTAAGTGCTCTGCAGGATATGGGTGTACCCATTAGCGCGATTGTGGACACAAGGACCGTAATTTCAGATATCGCCATGGCACAGGTGGCTGCAACCGGCGTGCAGCTATTTACCGGCCACGCTGTTACACAAATCCACGGACACCACGGCATCAAACGCATCAGCATTGCACCGTTTGATCCCTATACCAGTGAGATAACTGGCAAAGAGCGCGCCATCGAGTGTGATTGCCTCGGCATGTCCGGCGGCTGGACCCCGAGCATCCATTTGACCAGCCAGATGGGCGGCGTGCCTGAATGGGATGACACGCTCCACACTGTACTTCCCGGCACATCAAACGGAACCTGGAGCGTATGCGGTTCAGTTGCGGGCTATTTCGATCGGGATGATACGATAGCAAGTGCGGAAACAACGACCGAGCAGGCGCTGCGGCAACTATCATTCAGCCGTGCACGCAAGGCCGTGACGCAGCCCGAAAGACTGGATGTTCTGAATGTGGGGCCTGTGTGGCGCATTAAGGGCAGCAGCGGAAAAGCCTTTGTGGATTTTCAGCATGATGTGACCACAGACGACATTACGCTTGCTCATCAGGAAGGGTTTCTCAGTGTTGAACATCTGAAACGCTACACCACATTGGGCATGGGAACCGATCAGGGAAAACTATCCAACATCAATGGCCTGGCGCTGATGGCTGAGGCGCGAGGTTTGGATATACCGACTGTAGGCACCACGCGTTTTCGCCCACCCTACACACCTGTTTCCTTCGGCGCATTGGCCGCTGATGCACGTGGAAGCCATTGGCAACCAACGCGGCGCACTGCGATGCATAACTGGCATTTGGATGCCGGTGCGGAGATGATTGATGCGGGTCTTTGGAAACGCCCACGGGTCTATCGTCGTGGCGCTGAAGATCTGGAACAGGCTTACATCCGTGAAGCCCGCATGACCCGACAATCTATCGGCATTGTTGATGTCTCAACGCTTGGCAAGATTGCTGTTCAGGGGCCTGATGCGGCGGCGTTTCTGGACCGTGTCTACAGCAATGGTTTCGCAAAACTTCCCGTTGGCAAGGCTCGATACGGATTGATGCTGCGTGAGGACGGCATTGTCTATGATGACGGCACCACGTGGCGATTGGACGATACGAATTTTCTGATGACAACAACCACCGCTCAAGCCGCTGTGGTGCTGGAACATCTGGAGCTTTATCTTTCTGTTCACTGGCCTGATCTGAAGGTCCATGTGACATCGGTGACAGACCAATGGGCGGGTGCAGCTGTTGCCGGTCCAAAAGTGCGTGAGATGCTGCGGATTGTCATGCCTGAGACAGATTTTGACAATGAGGCTTTTCCATTCATGGCCATTCGTCATGGAAAAACGTTGCAGGGCATTCCGGTCATGATGTGTCGCCTCTCGTTTTCAGGCGAACTGGCCTACGAGGTTTTCACGCCAGGCCGCTTTGGGCTGGCCGTCTGGGAAGAACTGCAGTCGGCAGGCAAAGAGATGGATCTTGTGAGCTATGGTATGGAAGCACTGGGTACTTTGCGCATTGAAAAGGGGCATGTTGTCAATTCTGAATTGAATGGTCTTACGACAGCTGAGATGGTCGGTCTGGGTGCCATGTCATCAAAAAAGACCCCTTACATCGGCTCCGCGATGATGGAT
>CAZOCA010000489.1:0-3508 GCA_964578105.1 uncultured Pararhizobium sp. | reverse complement strand
ATTCAGTGCCTTCCCATGGCGAGAGGAAATCAAAGCTGCGGAATTCCTGTGGCAGTTCCACCGGCTCATAGACAACGCGTTTGCGCTCATCGTCGTAACGTACTTCCACAAAACCAGTTAATGGGAAATCCTTGCGCAGCGGATAGCCTTCAAAGCCATAATCCGTCAACAGGCGTCGCAGATCCGGATGGCCGGAAAACAAAATGCCGTACAGATCATAAGCTTCGCGCTCGCACCAATCGGCCGCTGGAAAAATGCTGACAACACTTGGCACCGGATCGTCTTCTGTTGTGCTGAGCTTCACCCGGATTCGAGTATTATGCTGAGGGCTGAGCAGATGGTAAACGACTTCAAATCGCTCTTCACGTGCAGGATAGTCAGCGCCACACAGATCAACAAAACTAAGAAATTTGCTGGAGGTGTTATCTCGCAGGAACCGCAAGACACTTTCAATATCGCCGCGCACTACTGTCAGCGTCAATTCGCCAAAAGAATGGGTACTATCCAGCACAGACGCACCCAAATTGTCAGCAATATGCTCTGCCAAATCTTTAAGGGTGGCTTCGTTTTCTGCTATGTCTAAGCTCATAAATTCAAGCTCTATCTGCTCCAACCCGACCGTATTGGTCCGGACTGAATGGAATCATCAACGTTCTATGGTGCCAGTGCGGCGTATCTTTTTCTGTAGCAGCAATATTCCGTAAAGGAGCGCTTCTGCCGTTGGTGGACATCCTGGGACATAAATATCCACCGGCACCACGCGGTCACAGCCGCGCACAACTGAATAGGAATAATGGTAGTAACCGCCGCCATTGGCACAAGAGCCCATGGAAATCACATATCTCGGCTCGGGCATCTGATCGTAAACCTTGCGCAGCGCCGGTGCCATTTTGTTGGTCAACGTTCCAGCCACAATCATCACATCCGATTGACGCGGAGAAGCGCGCGGAGCAACGCCAAAACGTTCCGCATCATAGCGCGGCATGGACATTTGCATCATTTCCACAGCGCAACAAGCCAAACCAAATGTCATCCACATCAGCGAGCCGGTGCGTGCCCAGGTGATCAGATCATCTGTCGCCGCGACAATGAAACCCTTGTCAGCGAGTTCCGCGTTTATATCGGTAAAGTATGCATCCTGGCTGCCAATAAGCTCACCGGTATTGGGGTCAATGATACCCTTGGGAGCAGGCGCAATCAGTGTCGAATGTTGCTCATTCACGCTCATCTGTCAGATCCCGCTTTCATTAATCCCATTCCAGCGCCCCTTTTTTCCACTCATAAATGAAGCCAATGGTCAAAATCCCGAGGAAAATCATCATTGAGACATAGCCGTAGAGACCGATTTCACCAAAGGCGACAGCCCATGGAAACAGGAAGGCTACTTCCAGATCAAAGATGATGAACAGGATTGCCACCAGATAGAAGCGGACATCGAATTTCATCCGGGCGTCATCAAAAGCGTTGAAGCCACATTCATAGGCAGACAGTTTTTCACTGTCAGGCGCCTTGTAGGCGACAATGAACGGTGCGACGAGCAGAGCCAAGCCTATGAACAGTGCGATTCCGATGAAAATAACAATCGGAAGATACTGGCTCAATAAGGGTTCCATTGATCAAAATCCGTTCAGTTTCATATTACTTAGCACACTTAACAGGTGCCGTATTGCGCTGCACTGCGGCAAATCGCTTGCCAGCCGCGACAAGTTGATTGAATACGCTCAACGCTAGCATCAGTTCGCAAGCTTTTCCATTGCACAGGACGCACAAAAAACTCAGGCAGTCTTTTCAGGTCCGAGGCTTACCCAAGGCCATGTTTTCGTGCAAGCCCCAAACAGCACCAGAGTGCCTAAATTTCACCAAATTCGTACAAACATGCGCCAAAGCCTGCCTTATCGCAAAAAGTTTTCATGTGTCTGAAACTTTTTGAAACGTGGCGACGTATCACCTCCCAGAAAGCGCGGCGGCTACCGTCTGGCTTTCCCCCATACAAACAGGATCAATCATTATGACTAAATTCGTTAAAACACTCATCACGGCAAGCGCCGTTATCTGTCTTGCCGGTATGGCCCACGCTGCCGACATTAAAGCCGATATCCAGGGAATGTCCTTCAGCCCTGCCACCATTACAGTCTCAGTTGGAGACACCATTACATTCACCAATCGCGATGGTGCGCCGCACACAGCAACTGCAGTAGACGGGTCTTTTACAACCGCGACCTTGCGCAAAGGCAAATCAGAGACCGTTGCGTTTGATTCCGCTGGAACATTTGCATTTTTCTGTAAAATTCATCCAGGCATGAAAGGGACGATTGTCGTCCAGTAATACCTGACCAACAGAACCAAAAAAGGCTGCCTTGTTAACGGGCAGCCTTTTTTTATTCATGATTCCGACGGATTGCAGAAATATTGGGTCACACCCTATTTTGCCCGGCTGCTGATCTGTCCCTGAAATACTATCTCGCCCGGAGCTGTTGGAGATGTGGCACCCTGCTCCTGTGAGCGTGCCAGCAGAAGCGTGGCCTGATCAAAGTCTTCAGTACTCAAGATATCCGCATAATTGAGCCATTGCCATGAAGCGGATGTAACCTTGCCAAGGTAATTGAGCCCATCACCCACCTGTACCCATAGCTCCAGCGGCCCCTCGGCGAAAGGATCCCCCTGCCCGCTCTGATTCAGCGGACGGATATGAATTCCCTGACGCGCCGGGTCGACAGTTGCGATGAACTGCAATCCAGCAGTATCTGTGGTCAGAACAGCCAGGCGATCAGGCACCACTGATGGTGGCTGCAGAAGCGAGCCATCAATCACAACAAAAGCTGCCAGTCCAGCAGCCAGAGACACCATTCCCGCGCTAAGGCCGCGCCAACGGTTACGTGATCTACGAAACTTATCCAGATCCACGACAGTCTGCTTCGAATCAGCTTTCTGTTCGGGTGTGATCTGCTCAAGGCTTTCATTCACCCGCAACCAGACCGACTGGTCAGGTTGTTCCTCCGGTGCTGATTCCAAAACAGGTGCAAGAATGTGCTTCCACTCCTCCACCAGTGACATGACAGACGTATCTTTTGCCAGCAGTGCCTCAAAGGCGGTTCTCTCGCGTACTGACAGCGTGTCCAGCACATATTCACCTGCGACAGCACGCAAATCGTCGTGAAACTCTTCTGTGGTGTTGTCAGTCATTGCGAAACACACTCCCGCAAGGACAAAAGGCCACGACGTATCCAGGTCTTGACGGTGTTGACCGGCGCATCCAGCTGTTCTGAAAGTTCTTCACGCGACAGGCCCTGGCAATAGGCCAGGACAACGCATTGGCGCTGTGTCTCTTCCAATTCATTCAGGCAGTGTTGCAAGGTCAGTCTGGTGGCCTCATCGCCACGCGGTTGATTGCTGTGCGCATCTTTTTCCATTTGGAAGTTCAACACATCGTCAGGCAGATCAACCTCCTTGCGACGACGCTTGTGGTCGAGTGCTGCATTTCTGGCGATCGTAGCTGCCCAACTCATCG
>CAZOCA010000488.1:0-3516 GCA_964578105.1 uncultured Pararhizobium sp. | reverse complement strand
TTTCTGAACAGATCGGGCTTTGCCATGAGTGCCTCAAACGCGCTGATTTTAACACCAAGCTCTTCGATCTCGCCAGGCAGTGTTTTCAAAGCATGTTGCTGCTTGAAGCTGAGTTTGGGTTTGCTTTTGGGCACTCCAGCCAATTTGTTGGCTTTTCGGCTTTTCGATTTTGTTTCGCCCTGTTTTCCAGGTCGTTTGCCGCGTTGCGTCAGCATGTCCGAATAGCCGCCCGGATAATCCTGCCAGTGGCCGTCGCCATCGCTTGTCAGTGTGCTTGTGACAGTACGGTCCAGAAAATCCCGGTCATGACTGACCAGAATAACAGTCCCCGGATAGTCTGCAATCAGCTCTTGAAGCAGGTCGAGCGTATCCAGATCCAGATCATTGGTCGGCTCATCCAGCACCAATAGATTGGACGGTTTTGCCAGCGCTCGTGCCAGCATTGCTCGCGCACGTTCACCACCCGACAGCTTGCCAACCGCAGTTCCCGCCTGTTCCGGCGTAAACAAAAAATCTTTCATGTAACTGAAAACATGGCGCTGCTGATCGCCAACCAACAGCATATCGCCAAGGCCACCTGTCAGCACATCTTTCAGGCTTTGCTTGTCATCAAGCTGCTCACGCTTCTGGTCCAGCGTCAGCATTTCCAGATTGGAGCCCAGCTTGATGGAACCACTATCCGGTTCCATCTGTCCCGTAAGCAGTTTTACAAGAGTTGTCTTGCCTGCACCATTCGGCCCGACAACGCCAATACGATCCCCGCGATTGATGCGGACAGAAAAATCGGAAACGACGGTACGTCCATCATAGGCCTTTACCAGATCAATGGCTTCAATGACCCGCTTTCCCGACGTTTCCGCCTCGGCAGCCTGCATATCAACCGAGCCAGTGCGTTGACGCAGATTGCGACGCTTGTCGCGCAAGGCATGCAGACCATCAAGGCGCCGGACATTGCGTTTGCGCCTTGCGGTGACGCCATAGCGCAGCCAGTGTTCTTCACGAACAATTTTCCGGTCCAGCTTGTGGCGTTCGGTTTCTTCTTCTTCCAGGACCTTGTCACGCCATGCTTCAAAACTGGCAAAACCTTCATTGATGCGCCGTGTCATGCCACGGTCGATCCATACGGTCGCGCCAGTGAGGCGTTCCAGAAAGGCCCTGTCATGGCTGATCAGTACAAAGGCCGAGCGCATGGACAGCAATTCCCGCTCGAGCCATTCAATGGTCGGAAGGTCCAGATGGTTGGTGGGTTCGTCCAGAAACAGAATATCAGGCTCCGGCGCTATGGCGCGTGCCAAAGCTGCGCGGCGTGCTTCACCACCTGAAAGGTTGGCAGGGTTTTCTGTGCCATCCAGCCCCAATTCGTTCAGCAGATACAGCGCCCGATAATTCTCATCACCCTCGGTAAGGCCCGCTTCCACATACTCCAGCGTCGTCGCATATCCCGACAAATCGGGTTCTTGCGGTAAATAGCGGGTTGTCGTGCCAGACTGCATGATCGGCTCGCCCTTGTCAGCCTCTACAAGGCCCGCAGCAATTTTGAGAAGTGTGGATTTTCCAGAGCCATTGCGGCCGACCAGCGCGATGCGCTCGCCCTCATGAATAAGCAATTCCGCACCTTCCAGCAGCGGGGTGCCACCAAAGGTCAGAAAAACATTCTGCAGTGTCAGAAGAGGAGCGGCCATCATGTTCCGGGAATCGTTGAGGGTTGATCACCGCCTATATGGGGGATCAGCGGATTGGATGCAAAGGGATTGGTCGGTTTGAACTGACAGCACCAAAGAAAAGGGCGACCCGCAGGCCGCCCTGATCAAACAATTAGGTCGATCGGTTACATAGCCATGGCTTTGTCGATGACCACATGTGTCCAGGCACCTTCCGGCGCTTTGGAAATCACAGGGTCGGAACCACCGGCCAGCAGTGTATCGATTGTGCGCTGATAATCTGCAGGATCCAGCTTGCCACCGGCATCACCCAGCAATTTGGCAATTTCGCCCATCATCCGCTTCTGATGCTTTTCGGTTTGTGCACCGGTTTCATCATATTCAAGAACGATGTCCGCTGCAGCATCCGGATTTTCTTTGGCCCAGTCCCAGCCCTTCATGGAAGCAGCTACAAAACGTGCCATTTTGTCGACGAACGCAGGGTCTTCAAGATTTTCTTCAAGCACATAGATGCCGTCTTCCAATGTGGAAACGCCCTGATCTTCATATTTGAAGACAACCAGCTCGTCTTCCGGAATGCCAGCATCCAGAACCTGACCATATTCATTGTAGGTCATGGTGGAAATACAATCAGCCTGTTTCTGAATGATCGGGTCCACATTGAAACCCTGTTTCAGAACGGTCACGCCGTCAGGGCCGCCATCAGTTGAAATGCCAAGCTGAGACATCCAGGACAGGAACGGATATTCATTGCCGAAGAACCAGACACCAATTGTCTTGCCTTTAAAGTCTTCCGGGCTGGTAATGCCAGTCTCTTTGAGACAGGTCAGCATCAGGCCAGAACTTTTGAATGGCTGTGCAATATTGACAACTGGAACACCGCGCTCACGCGCCGCCATAGCTGATGGCATCCAGTTCAACATCACATCAGCGCCACCGCCAGCCAGAACCTGTGGCGGGGAAATATCAGGCGCACCTGGCTTGATGGTCACATCCAGATCCATGTCTGAATAATAGCCGTTTTCCTGTGCTACATAATAGCCTGCAAACTGCGCCTGTGTGACCCACTGCAATTGCAGTGTCACAGGGTCGGCTGCAAAGCCGGTGGATGCTGCAACGCTTAAGCCTGTTGCAACTCCCAGAGCCATAGCCCCTTTAAGAAGTGTCTTCATTGTTGTCTCCTTGTTAGATGCGCCAGTGCGGCGCTGTTGGTATTAAAACCCAATCTCTTCAGCCTCGTGCCGAGGGATGCCAGAAGGTAATCCTGCGCTCAACAAGCGCAATCAGACCATAGAAGGTTGATCCGGCCAAAGCTGCGACCGCAATGGTGGCCCAGACCAAATCCGTATTCAAGCGGCCAAATTCAGTACTGATCCGAAAACCCATGCCCACGGTGGGTGAACCGAAGAATTCTGCGACGATCGCACCAATCAAAGCCAGCGTTGAATTGATTTTCAGAGCATTGAAAATGAACGGCATGGCATTTGGCAGGCGCAACTTGGAAAGCGTTTGCCCATAAGAGGCTGCATAGGTGCGCATTAAATCCTTTTCCATGTTTCCGGCGGCGGCAAACCCGGCCACCGTATTCACCAGCATCGGAAAGAAAATCATGATCACAACAACGGCGATTTTAGAACTCGGTCCAAATCCAAACCACATCACCATGATCGGAGCAACGCCGATAATCGGCAATGCAGAAGCCATATTGCCGACGGGCAAAAGACCGCGTTGCAGGAAGGGAACCTTGTCCACCAGCACAGCCACAACAAAGCCTGCGCCGCAGCCAATGATGTAACCCGGCAACACCCCCAGCAGGAATGTTTGCTGGAAGTCAGCCCACAGCAGAGGAAGTGAT
>CAZOCA010000487.1:0-3518 GCA_964578105.1 uncultured Pararhizobium sp. | reverse complement strand
GCAGTGGTGGCATCGATGATATTCCAACCAATATTTTTGATCCCTTCACCAAGTTCAAAACCCTCGCAGATGGCATACGAAACCATCCTGCGGTTTTAAAACGGTACGCCCGCCAAACCTGATGCGTCTGATCGAATTCAGTGAGAAAACTCAATGAGTGAGTTGTTGAAACTGACGCGGGAACTGGTAAATCGCCTTCCGCAACGGGTGGATGAACGCGGCCCAATCCGCGTGAGTGAACCGGAGGACGAGTACTACGAACAGGCCGCAGCGCAAATCCTGTCAAGCCTCCAACAACCCAACGAGCTTTGGGTGTTTGCAGTTGGCTCCCTGATCTGGAACCCGCGCTGTGACGTGTTGGATAGACAAAAGGGGCTGGTCAAAGGTTGGCGTCGTTCCTTCTGTTTGGGACCGGATATGCGGTTTCGTGGAAATCCGGCGGCACCTGGAAACATGCTGTCACTTGATAAGGGCGGCGAATGCTGGGGTATAGCCATGCAAATGGCACCCAAGGACCTCTCTGCTTCGCTGATAAGCCTGCTAAAACAGGAACCACCCTGCCCACCGGAATGGGTAGAAGTCGAAACCCAGATCGGCAAAGTGCCTGCCATCGCTTTTATAGCAGTGACAGACTTCCTGTTGTACCAACCAGAGCCTCCGGAAAAGGAACTGGCAGATATTCTGGCAAAGGCGGTGGGGCATATAGGCTCAATGGCCGATTACGTGCTGAACACCGTCACCGAATTGGAAAAAGCCGAAATCCATGACCCACATCTGTGGCGCATGCAGGAACTGATTGCCGAGCGACTGGAAAAACTGCCTTAAAGGAATCATGCACTGAGGTTGGTTTTAAGGATTGCAAAAACAGATCGTCCAGAGTCGCTACAAAAAAGACCCCGCACGAAGTGCGAGGCCTTTCATCTCAAATTCAATTCTGCGGTATCTTAGAAATGATACCCCAACCCGGCACGAATAGCGTGGGCTTTGGCGTCCGCGTCAAACGCGCCATAGTCTTTTTCGCCATAGCCGGAGTAAAGATACTCCGCCCTGGCGCTGAATGAGCGGTTGACCATGCTTTCAAAGCCCGCGCCAGCCACAAGGCCCACATGGGTGTTCTCATCACTGGCACCACCAAGGTCCACATCGGCGCTGAGGAAACCAAGGCCTGCCGTGCCATAAATCATGTGTCGGTCCCACGTGTAACCAAGACGGCCACGAATGCTTCCCGTCCAGTCAGCGTCACCATCGGTGCCACCTTCACTGCCGTCCATGCTGGTAATCGCCAAATCGGCTTCACCACCAAAGACCAGTGAACCGGCCTGGAAATTATACCCGGCAAAACCACCAAGCAGAACACCATCCACATCCACTTGTGCGCCGGTATCGGGATCAATATTGCCCCAGATGTAACCGAGCATCGGCCCCATATAAAGGCCGGTCCAATCGGCGGGCGGGTTGCCATTGTAAGTTGGCTGCTGGTAGCCGCCGCCATTGTCGTTAAAATCAGCCGCAACACCAGCGTTCAGCGACAGAATGAGCGCACCGGCAGAAGCCGTCGCAATAAGAGGGGCACGCAAAACCATAATCTCCACTCCTGATAAAAAATACATTCCGGTAAAATCCGGTCTGTCCTGTTTATCTCTTGGAAACCACAATCAACATTTAAGAGAGATGGTTAATAAATTGAAATCAATGACTTTTCTTTACCTTGATCGCAAAAAACCGGGGCAACATGAAGCTGCCCCGGTTTGCCGTAATGCATGACTTGGAGGTCAGTAATGCATGACTTGAAGGCCAGTAGGGAGGGAGATTAGAACTTGTATCCAAGTCCAGCCCGTATCGTATGCGACGTCAGATCGACGTCAGTATCTGTTGTCAGATCATAGGATTCTTCACCAAAATCACTGTAGAGATACTCAACACGAGCCAGGATATGGTCGGTCATGGCCGCTTCAACGCCTGCACCCAAGGTGTATCCGCTGTGCCAATTGTCGTCGCTGACAGCACCATCATCTGCTGTGACGTTGGCAAAGGCGACACCGCCTGTACCATAGGCAAGCACGCGGTCAAAGGCGTAACCGACACGGCCACGCACGCTGCCGATCATATCGGTTTCAACGCTTGTTCCACCGGATGACTCATCAAGTCCGACGGAGGCAAAATCGCCTTCAACACCAAAAACCAGGCTTCCGGACTGGAAATTGAAGCCGGTATAGGCACCTGCCACATAGCCATTGTCGTCAACATCATTCAGGCCTTCTACGCTGTATTCTGCCCAGGTGTAGCCAAGCATGGCACCCAGATAGACACCTGACCAATCATAAGAAGTGGACTGAACCGGGAGGGGTTCATACACTTCGATTGGTGGCTCAACTGGCAGGTCTGCAGCCCTTGCCACCATGGTTAAGGCCAACACTGCAACAGCGGCTGCGCCTGTTGTCTTCAGAACAGATCTTTGGTTTGACAGATTTGAATTTACGGACATTTTTTCATCCTCAGATTACTCGTTACAGGTTCAAGCGTACCGCAATGCTCAAGCTATCTTCTCTGGGAAGCTGTCATTGCGGTTGAGGATATAATCGTTGCTAAATGCGGCTTCGCATGGGGCAAATTCAGTTGATTCTGTGATGAATTGTGCTCATTTCAGGACGAAAATCGGGCTGCCTTGCCGCTATTGCGCAGCCGTTTGCACACCATGCCGGAAATCACAATCAGCGCTTCAATTCCTGAATCCGGTCCCTATATAGGGACAATGCCTGTGGGGGGTGTGAGCCGAAGCCACCCCTGCGTCTAAAGCCTGTGCCACCTTCATTTGTCTGCTGCAATCCAAGGACTTTCCCTCGCAATGATTACCTATCTGGCACTTCTCGCCGGTCTCATTATCTTGGTTTTTGCTGGCGATTTGCTGGTCCGTGGCGCTGTAGGCATGGCCGAGCGTCTGGGCATTCCGGCACTCATAATCGGCCTTACAATTGTCGCCTTTGGCACATCGGCGCCAGAGCTGGTGATTTCCATGAAGGCTGCGGCTTCTGGTGCACCAGGTCTTGCCATCGGTAATGTGGTTGGTTCCAACATCGCCAACATTCTGCTGGTTCTGGGCGCGCCCTCATTGATTTTTGCCACAGCGTGCAGCGGGCCCGGTACACGGCGCAATGCGCTGTTCATGGTGACCATCACGCTTGGCTTTGTTGCGCTGGCAAGCGATGGAATGTTGAGCCGACTGGACGCAGTGGTGATGCTGTCTCTGCTGGGCGTCTTTCTGTATGACAATTATCGAAGCGCAAGACGGCACCGCAAACAAGCGCAGGACGCCCTGCAAGACGAGTTTGGTGACATTGGCGCCAAACCGGCCTGGATGCTGTCCGGGTTCCTGCTGATCGGCCTTATCGGCCTGCCCATAGGCGCCAGTTTCACAATTTTTGGCGCCACGGAAATAGCGCGAAGCTGGGGTGTGTCGGAAACCGCCATTGGCCTGACGGTTGTCGCTATCGGCACCTCACTGCCGGAACTCGTGGCCA
>CAZOCA010000486.1:1749-3528 GCA_964578105.1 uncultured Pararhizobium sp. | reverse complement strand
CTATCTGGTCGTCAACAACTCCATGCTTGGCACAATTCGGATGCATCAGGAGCGTCACCATCCCGGCCGCACCATTGCCACCGATCTGCAGAACCCGGATTTCGTTGCTTACGCAAAATCCTTTGGCATTTCTGGCGAGAAAGTTGAGCGGACAGAAGACTTTGCTGCCGCCCTTGATCGCGCCAAATCCGCTAAGGGAGGCTACCTGATTGAACTGATTGTTGATCAACAGGCATTAACCCCGATGCAGACACTGGCAGACGTCACCCAGCAGGGCCACAGCGCACAAAAACGCTGACATACGGAGAAAATCATGATCGTCGAACAACGAACCTACACGTTGCAGATTGGCGCTGCGCCAAAATATCTCAAACTTTATGAAGCAGAAGGTCTGGCCATTCAGCGCGCTATTTTAGGCCGTATGGTGGGATATTTTTCAAGCGATATTGGTGCATTACATCAAATCATACATATGTGGGCCTATAAGGATTATGCAGAACGCGAAGAACGACGCACGAAACTGGGTGCAGACCCGCGTTGGAAAGCCTATATCCCCAAAGTCCGCGAGCTTCAGATTGCTCAGGAAAACAAAATTCTGATCCCTGCCCCGTTCAGTCCATGGGGACAGGATGATCCTTCACTCGATATGGCAACAACGAACAGCTAAACTAAGGAAACAAAGATGATCGACCTTTACACTTGGACCACTCCCAATGGCCGCAAAGTTTCAATTCTGCTGGAAGAATTGGGTGTGGCCTATAATGTCCACGCCATCAATATCGGTCAGGGCGATCAAAAAACGCCAGAGTTTCTGAAAATCGGCCCGAATAACAAAATCCCTGTCATCGTTGACAGTGACACCGGCGTTTCCATCATGGAGACCGGTGCCATCATGATTTATCTGGCTGAGAAGCACGGGAAATTCCTGCCGACAGACCCTCTAAAGAAGATCGAAGTCATCGAATGGCTGATGTGGCAAATGGGTGGGCTCGGCCCAATGCTTGGTCAGGCCCATCATTTCCTGCACTTCAATCCAGGCAAAGCTTCCTATGCAGAAGAACGGTTTGCAACTGAAGTGAAACGGCTCTATGGCGTGCTCAACACACGCCTTGAAGGTCGTGAGTTCATTTGCGATGAATACTCGATTGCCGATATGGCTTGCTGGCCGTGGATTTCACGCTATGAGTGGCAGGGCATTGATCTTGCTGACTATCCAAATGTCCGCGCTTGGTATCAACGTCTTCTGGCACGTGAAGCCGTACAAAAGGGCTATCACGTCCCCAAGGTCATGGGCGAAATCCCTGCTGGCTGAACCAAACGTCTTGATCTGATTTCGGGGACCGTTTCTCGGCCTCCACCCACACCGAATTGTATTCGAAGGACACACATATGTTAATGGGAAAACACCTCATCGCTGGCAACTGGGTTGGCGGAGACGCCAAGTTTCAGAACATGCCGGTTTCCGGCAGCGCCGATAGTTTTGCGGTCGGCACACCCGATCATATTGATCAGGCAGCACGCGCCGCAGAAGACGCATTCTGGTCTTATGGATATTCCTCCCGGGCCGAGCGCGCCAAATTCCTGCGCAGCATCGCCGATCATATTGATGCACGCGGCGATGACATCACAGCAATGGGTGTGAAGGAAACCGGCCTGCCGGAAGGCCGCCTTGGCGGTGAACGCGGTCGCACCGTCGGCCAGTTGCGCCTGTTTGCAGATCATATTGAAGCTGGCAATTATTTGGATCGCCGCCACGATGAAGCCTTGCCGGACCGCGCA
>CAZOCA010000486.1:0-1739 GCA_964578105.1 uncultured Pararhizobium sp. | reverse complement strand
ACACAGCAGCGGCACTGGCAGCAGGCTGTCCCGTTGTCGTAAAGGGCCATTCGGCCCATCCCGGTGTCAGCGATATTGTCGCTCAGGCGATTTTGGCAGCGATTATAGAATGCGGAATGCATCCTGGTGTCTTCAGCCAGATTCAAGGTGGTAACCGTGCCGTTGGCCAGGCCATTGTGCAGCACCCTTTGATCAAAGCCGTTGGCTTTACTGGCTCGCTGACAGGTGGGCGCGCCTTGTTTGATCTGTGCGCCGCACGCCCGGAACCGATTCCCTTCTTTGGCGAGTTGGGCTCCATCAACCCAATGTTCATTCTCGATACAGCGCTGGAACAGCGTGGGTCTGCAATTGCAGAAGGCTGGGCCGGATCTCTGACCATGGGCGCAGGTCAGTTCTGCACGAACCCGGGCATTGCTGTGGTCACAGAAGGAACACAGGCAGAGGCCTTTGGCGACGCTGCAGCAAAAGCACTGTCCGCCGTCGGGGCACAAACAATGCTCACCGAGGGCATTGCTGACGCCTATCATCAAGGCCGTGACCGTGTTGCCGCCCATGAAGGTGTCCGTGATTTGCTGACAACCTCATGCGACCAGCGCAATGCAACGCCATATCTGTATGCAACAACCGCCGAAAAATGGCTTGCCAATGAAGAGCTGGGCGAAGAGGTCTTCGGTCCGCTTGGCATGATCGTCACGGTGAAAAATGCTGAGGAACGACAGGCCGTGGCAAAAGCCCTGCAGGGCCAGCTGACATGCACCATTCATATGGATGATGCTGATACGAAAGATGGCCAGGCTCTGATGCCGGTACTGGAACGCAAAGCCGGTCGGTTGCTGATCAATGGCTTTCCAACTGGTGTGGAAGTCAGTGACACCATGGTCCATGGCGGCCCTTATCCCGCTTCGACCAATTTCGGGGCAACATCGGTTGGCACAATGTCCATCCGCCGCTTCCTGCGCCCGGTCTGTTATCAGAACATGCCGGATGCCTTGCTGCCAAAAGATCTGGCGTAAAGCACATGCAATATGTCACGCTTGGCAAAACGGGATTGAACGTCAGCAGCGCCGGCTTGGGCTGTGGCGGTCACTCCCGGCTTGGTCAGGCCTATGGCAACAGCACAGCCCAATCCATCGCCATTATTCATGCGGCGATGGATATGGGTGTGAACTTCATCGATACAGCCACGGCCTACGGCACCGAACCCATTGTTGGGGAAGCCATTAAGGGCCGACGCGACGAAGTGATCATTTCTACAAAGCGCACAATCTTCCAGCAGGGCACGTCGCCAACGGGAAATGAACTCCTCACAGGCGCTGAGTTCATCACTGGCGTAGAAGACAATCTGAAATTGCTGGGCACAGACCACATCGATATTCTGCACCTGCACGGAGTTTTCGCGAACCAGTATGATCATTGCGTACAGGAACTGGTGCCTGCCCTTCACCAACTGCAAGAGCAGGGAAAGATACGCTTTCTTGGTGTGACCGAGCGTTTCATCCGTGACACCAACCACACAATGCTGTCACGCGCGCTTGACGATGATATTTGGGATGTGGTGATGACCGGGTTCAACATGATCAACCCGTCAGCCAGACACACTGTCCTGCCCAAAACACAAGAGAAAAACACAGGTACACTCATCATGTTCGCCGTCAGACGCGCCCTGAGTGACCCGAAAGCCACCGCTGAAATCGTAAATGAACTGATATCAGCCAGCCTGATTGATCCATCTGATCTGG
>CAZOCA010000485.1:0-3540 GCA_964578105.1 uncultured Pararhizobium sp. | reverse complement strand
GGTCCCGTATTCCCTCCCTCCATACCATTTGTGCTGTACTCCTCGATAACAGGCGTTTCGGTTTCAAAACTGTTTCTCGCCGGCGTCGTCCCGGGCCTGTTGATGGCTGTCGCATTGATGGGCGCTGTTTACATTGTGGCACTGCGGCACAAAATGCCGCGACGTGATCATATTGATTGGCCCGCAATCTGGCGCACCTTCCTGGATGCCGGACTGTCCATGGTCACGCCACTGATCATCATTGCTGGTATTTTTGGCGGAATTTTCACCCCGACCGAAGCGGGGGTTGCGGCATCCGCCTATGCGCTCTTCCTGTCGATGGTTGTCTATCGCGAAGTGAAATTCAGCGATCTGCCAAAAGTTCTCTGGGATACTTTGCTACACACCATTCGGGTCATGTTTGTGATCGCTGCCGCTGGTTTCTTCGGCTGGCTTCTGGTGCATCAACGGGTGCCAAACCAACTTGTTGAAGCCATGCTCACATTTTCGGACAATCCGGCAATCATCATGGCCATTATCGTATTGATTCTGTTGATACTGGGTATGTTTCTGGAGGGGATCGCCGTCATCGTCCTCACCGTCCCATTGTTCCTGCCGGTGGTCACACACATCGGTATCGATCCGGTGCAGTTTGGCGTGATCATGATCATGTGCTCCATGGTCGGCCTTTTGACACCGCCTGTCGGCATGGTGCTGTTTGCCGTATCATCCATTGCCAATTTGACAGTAGGGCGATTGTCAAAGGCACTCATGCCATACCTTCTGGGAATTGTGCTTGTTCTGCTGGCCGTCATCATCTTTCCGCCTGTTTCAACCTGGTTGCCAGAATTGGTGATGGGTCGATGACCTTAACGCGCTTTGATGCACTCTTTGGCCGGCTCTTGCGCGGCATTTCCATAGCCTGCTTTGTTGCACTGTTCTTTTTGCTGTTCATCAATGTCATTGCGCGCACATTCCAACTGGCTGGCTTTGCCTGGTTCGACGAAATTGTGCAGGGCCTGTTTGCATGGATGGTATTTTCAGGGGCCGCAGCACTTTGGCGCGAACGAGAGCACTTCGCTGTCGACTGGCTGGAAGTCACATTGGGCCAATCTCAATACGCGATTATTCTGCGCGGGCTGATCAGCCTGTTGTGCCTTTGCTTTCTGCTTGCCATGACCATTTACGGCTATGACTTATTTGCAAGGAGCAGGGCTCTAACACCCATTTTGCAACTGCCATCGTCACTGTTTTACAGTGTCATCCCGCTCTCGGGCCTTGTAATGGTCCTCTACACTTTACGCGATATCAACGTCGCGTTCTCTGACCTGCTGTCCCACAAAAGGAAACAAGAATCATGATTTATGATATGCGCACCTATGTCTGCCGCCCCGGCACAATCAAGAAACACATGAAGCTGTATGAAGATAATGGTTGGGAAGCGCAAAGTCGCCATTTGGGATACCCCGCAGTCTATGGGGCCGTCGAAACCGGCGATGTCAATTCCTACGTCCATATCTGGGTCTATGAGAATGCTGCGGACCGCGCAGCTAAACGCGCAGCAATGGCAGCAGATCCGGAATGGCAAAATTATCTGAAGCTCAGCTCTGAGGCTGGATATCTGATGAGCCAGAGCAACACAATTCTAACGCCAGCAACCTTCTTTGATCCAAACAAGCGCTAATTCTGGACAATGCGTCAGACGTACCGCTTGTAGTGACACTGCGCACTATCCCGGCACTCATGCTTCAGCAAAGCCAAAATCCCGTCAAAACGGGATATTGGCAACGTGGCTTTGGCCTGCCAGCATTTCCACCTGTTGCCGGGATAGCGACTAACCGGGAGGCGCTATCCCCAACAGAACAGATACAAGCGCGGACTGACTTTTAACGCCGGTTTTTTCGAATAAACGCCGAAGATGCGTATTCGCGGTGCTGACCTTAACGCCCAGTTCCTCAGCCGCTGATGGCATGTCCATCCCCTTGAGCACGCATTCCGCCAGGCGAATCTGTCCCGGAGAGAGACCAAATATCTGTTGTGCCTCTGACAATTTCCGCTTATCCGCTCCGTGATCATTGAATGACACAAGAATGGCCCCATCGCGCACCGCAATCCATACAACGTGATGTTCATCCGGAAATTCCCCGGACAGCAAAATAGGTTGCTCGGGCCTCAAATGCGGGTTTTGCAAAGAAGGGCGACGGTCCATGATCGTCAATTCCTGAGAGGCAACGAGGGCCTCCCGAAAAAGTCTGTCATCAGACCGGGTGCGGGCCCTTAGATGTGCACCCGATTTCACCAAGACTGGGTGGTTTGGAATTTCCACCTTAGCAGCATCGTTCATCCATATTATCCGGGCCTTTTCATCTATTTGTATGACGGGAAACGGATGATATTGCAGGCTCGAATCTCCATGACCCGCCATGGCGATTTTCCATTGGCCATCGATTTTTTCAAGCACCCTAAGTTGATGGCTTAAACCGACGGTAACCAACGGGTCCTGAGATCCTGGTCCATATTGGTCAAAACTCACCCAGGCCATGTCCGCACCAATTCTGAATGACCAATTATCGCGTATGATTGCTTTCGCATCATCCAGGTTGGGATGAGGAAACCTGCGCATGATGCTTTCCATCGACGAACAGCTGGTGTCCCATCCTTCCTGCCAGTCCATCAAACCGCCCATAAGGGCGCCAAGACGGCGCATGGCCGCATCTTGCAACCAAAATTCGGACCATGTGTCCAAATCCCGAACCAGAAACGCACGCGTCTCTCCAACGATCACCTCAAAAATTGCATCACGCTCAATTAATTGGCCATCGTCCATTGTTCGCTCTTTCGGCAAGTCGGCAGGAAGAAAGTTTACAATCACACTTGTGCCTTCAAGTCCGGCTTCTGCATCGTCAGCCTCCGCCGAAACATCTGACCTCGCAGAACGACGTGATCGACAATATTTCCGAATTTTCGCACAAAAGCAAAATAGTCATATCCGTGGGTCGCATAGAATTCATCAACGTCCATGGGGCGATTTTGCATGGCTTTGCGAGTTGCATATTGGCTGGCGATGATCAAATGGTAGTCCATATCAATTTCCTATTCTCAATTGCGGCGGCACTCCGTCCTTCCAATTGATCAAGGTCTACACCGACCTTGGTTGGTCAATTGTCATTCGTTCAATGGACAACTCCAGAAAATGAAAGCTTGGAATTTGTCGGGCAAATCCCGGCCGCACGCCTCGGTGACAGGCGCGATCACAATCTAGCCGGGTTCACTCCTGACAACATTTGGCAGCAAGGTCCGTTAGAGGTGTGGGATACCAAAACCCAAAACCTACAGTCAGAACCAATGAGAACAAGATGCCCAGAATCGCTATAGTGCTGACCGAAGGATATGCAGACTGGGAGTGCGCTTATTTGAATGGAATTGGCCGTGCCTATTACGGCATCGAAACTCAGAATGTGGCACCTGACGGAGATAAAATCAGATCTCAAGGTGGGCTTATGACGCTGCCGGAGGACAGTCTTGCAAATGTAAAGCCAAAGGCATTCGACGCTCTGGTTC
>CAZOCA010000484.1:0-3543 GCA_964578105.1 uncultured Pararhizobium sp. | reverse complement strand
CAAATGGATATCAGGGCAGAGTTTTCGCGCCCCGACCTAAGTGTCCTTTCCAGTCAGATCGTCAAAACGGATTGGGCGCGGGCAAAATTGGTGCTTTCCATGTCGGATATGAAAGGCATTGTTGATATTTCTGTTATGCGTGATGGCAAAGAGACTGCCGAGATAGAACCCGGTTTGGGTCTAAACACGCAGATGCTGGATCCCTATGCTCAAAGCGGGCTTCACATACCGCTTGATTTGCAAGCCGATACCAATTCGGAGATATCTTCGGCTTCGAGTTCCGACAGTGAAATGGTTTTTGATTTGGCAATGGTTTTCAAGGGTTCGCAAACGATGTCATTTGTTCCCGTAGGCGAAAGCACGAAGGTATCGCTGACATCCAGCTGGCCGCATCCAAGTTTTTCAGGCTCATTTCTTCCAACGAACAGAGAAATATCGGAAGCCGGGTTTAATGCAGACTGGATGGTATCGAAGCTTGCGCGATCCATTCCGCAATTTTCTTTCGTCAGCAATCAAAGCTTTGGCAATTATAATGCGAATGGATTTGGCGTTCGGTTCTATCAACCTGTCGATTTTTACCGACTTGTGGATCGAGCGGTGAAATATGGCGTGCTGTTTGTTGGCATGGCGTTTCTCATTATCTTTGCGGTTGAAATATTGTCCAAGGGTCGAATGCATGCAGTGCATTATACAATGTCAGGCATGATGGTGGTGATGTTCTATGTGCTTTTGTTGGCGCTTGCCGAGGTCATTGGATTTAGCCTTGCTTATGGCGTTGCAGCAGGTGCAACAGGTGCCGTGCTTGCTGGTTTTGTCGCAACATTCTTTAAGGGTCGACAGGCGAGCATTGGAGCCATAGCTGGATTTTCAGCGCTTTACGGACTGCTATATTTGGTTCTTCGTTTGGAGGACGCTGCTTTGCTTGCTGGGGCGGTCACTGGTTTTGTAATCCTTGCCGGCATGATGTTTGCGACGCGAAAGGTTGATTGGTCCGGACGTAGTCAATTGTCCCAAGCTGACACCGCTTAGCCGCCCTATATAGGCTCGCCACGCAGCAGGCGTGGCGTGTCTCCGGTGGTGCCGGAGGCCTGGCCAATGAAGAAATTTTTGAGGGCCGGTAGTCTGTCGACGACGCTTAAGCCCATTGAACGCAAAGCGCGTAGGGGGCCAATATCATTTGAGAAAAGCCGATTTAAGATGTCGGTTGTCACACCCATCTGGACTGTGTCGAACCGGCGCCAGATCTGGTAACGTTCCAGGACGTCTATTGATCCAATATCCAGGCCTAGGCGGTGGGCCTCGACAATTGTTTCTGCCAAGGCAGCGGCGTCCTTAAAGCCCAAATTGAGTCCCTGGCCTGCAATTGGGTGAATGCCATGGGCGGCATCGCCAGCAAGTGCAAAACGCGGCTTGATAAAGTCTCTCGCAAGCGTAAGACCGAGCGGGTAAGCACGTGGTGGTGTTTCAACCTTTATATCACCGAGTTTTAAGCCGAACCGTTGCTCAAGCTCGATATCAAATGTGAATTCGTCGGCCGCAAGCAAGCGTGCTGCTTTTACAGTTGGCTCTGTCCAAACAATGGATGACCGGTTTTTGGTGAGCGGCAATATGGCAAAGGGGCCGCCCGGCAAAAAGTGTTCTTCGGCTCTGCCTTCATGTGGTCGTTCATGGGCAATTGTTGCCACAATGCCTGATTGGCCATAATCCCAGTGTACCGATTTAATGCCTGCCTTTTCCCGCAATTGCGATTTTACCCCATCGCATGCGATGAGCAGTTTGGTTTTGATGCTTTGATCTTTGCCGTAAGATACCGTTAGCGAAGCGTTGCCATCGCTTTGTTCATAAGCGGTAACAGGCGCGCTTTGTATTATCTTAATGCCCGCTTTTTTGCATTGCGCGCGCAGCGCACGCACCATTTCGACATTTGGGACCATGTTTGCGAAAGGTTCACTATCAACGCTACTGCCGCCAAAGGTTAAAAAAACCGGGCGAACCGGATCAGTGGTTCGGCTGTCTGTAATGATCATTTCGTTTATGGGCTGGGCATGGGGAGCGATGGAGCCCCAGCATCCCAACTCTTCCAGCATGCGACTCGCCGCTGCAGCTATTGCAGATGCGCGTCCGTCCTTTTGCCAAACATTATCAGGCGCAGCATCGGCAACAACAATTTTTAGATCGGGTGCGCCATTTGCAATTGACAGCGCTGTCGCAAGGCCAACATAGCCTGCACCCGCAACCATTACATCTGCATTGGATGTGTTCTGTGGGGCTTTTGACCCGCGGGGCTTTGCAGTCATTTTTCGTGTTGTGCTCATTTTGTTTTACTCGCAGCGCTATTAAGGTCTATTTGCGATGTCTGGTGTTGATAATGCAACATCTTTGAGGCTCTGGTAGGAAAATTCATGTCTGCAGCAATGAAGCAATTATTGGACATTCTCGATCTCGAAAGGATCGAAGACAATGTGTTCCGTGGTCGCAGTCCCCAAGTGGGCTGGCAACGCGTGTTTGGTGGACAGGTGGTTGCTCAAGCCATGGTCGCTGCGCAGCGAACAGTGGCAACAGACCGCCATGTTCATTCGATACATTGTTACTTTTTAAGACCGGGAGATCCGGAAGTGCCTATTGAGTATCATGTTGATACCCTGCGCAATGGACTTAGTTTTACAACGCGGCGCGTTGTTGCCATGCAGCGGGATAAAGCCATATTTTCTCTCGCCGGTTCCTTTCAAGTTGACGAAGAGGGGCTGGAACATTTTATACCGGCACCGCTTGGCATTCCAACGCCTGCAGAATTGGAAGGCGACATTGAGCGCGTTCAGAAAATTAAAGAAGAATTGCCAGAGCAAATACGCAAATACTGGGGTAAAGAACGACCTTTTGAATTACGTCCGGTGTCACTCATGCACTATATGAGCAAAGACCCGCTTCCACCGCGCCAAGACATGTGGCTAAAGGCGACAGGTAACGTACCCAATGATCGTGCACTTGAAAGCGCCGTGTTAGGCTATCTGTCTGACATGACACTTCTGGATACATCGCTCTTTGCACATGGCAAATCAATATTTGATAGAGATTTGCAAGTGGCCAGTCTTGATCATTCCATGTGGTTTCATCGCAAGCCCGAACTGGACAAGTGGCTGCTTTACACCCAGGACAGCCCCAATTCATCTGGCGCGCGAGGCCTTACGCGTGGATGCCTTTATGGGGAAGACGGCACATTGATTGCTTCGGTAGCGCAAGAAGGCTTAATTCGACCACATGTGGGCAAAAAATAGGCAATTTTTAAAAAACGCCTAAATAATGTGCATAGCAATAGTGCTTTGAATTGTTGCAGTGCGCAAGTATCAATATTTCATCATATATTTCAATTGCTTAGTAATTTTCTGAACCAGTTGGCACGGGTCTTGAATACATGAGCGCGATGCAGCATTTCACAAGGTTGATTAGTGCTGCGGTAGCGAAAGCATGGTGCTGAGCTACAACTGCAATGGGGAAATATGCGCATGAAAATTGTCATGGCAATTATTAAGCCTTTCAAGCTGG
>CAZOCA010000483.1:3106-3544 GCA_964578105.1 uncultured Pararhizobium sp. | reverse complement strand
GCGGTCTCCCAATGGCGCATATCGTTGAAAATGGCGATGTGATCAACATGCTGGAACCCAAGCGCGCGGACTTGTTCAACCATCGGCTCGCGGTGATTGACCACATGGTCTGCGCCAAGCTCTTTCACCCAATCTGACGTCTCCGGGCGAGAGGCTGTGGCGATGACAATAAGTCCTGCAGCCTTGGCGAGTTGGATACCAATGGAACCAACACCGCCACCGGCGCCGATAATCAGAACCGACCGCCCTTTATCCGCGCCATCGCGATCAATACCAAGACGGTCAAAGAACGATTCGTAAGCGGTAATCGTTGTCAGCGGCAACGCTGCGGCTTCCGCAAAGTTGAGGCTTTTTGGTTTCTTGCCGACAATACGCTCATCAACCAATTGATACTCGGCGTTAGAGCCGGACCGGGTGATATCCCCGGCATAATAAACC
>CAZOCA010000483.1:0-3096 GCA_964578105.1 uncultured Pararhizobium sp. | reverse complement strand
TAATAAACCTCATCGCCCGGCTCAAACAGCGTCACACCATCCCCGACAGCTTCGACAATCCCGCTGGCATCCCAACCCAGAATTCGGGGCGGGTCTTCCACACCATCCTTCGGCTTGCGGACTTTTGTATCAACCGGATTGATGGACACGGCCTTGATGGAGACCAGAAGGTCACGACCGGTGGCTTCAGGCGTGGGCAGTTCCACATCCAGAAATGCATTGGGATCATCAATAGGAAGATAGTGTTTCAGTGCAACGGCTTTCATGGTCGGACCCTCCAGGTCTCAGTAAATCTCAATAGGTTTCAATAGGTCTCTGGGCGACGTATGTCATCTTGTTATGAGTGAATTCAGCGACGGCACCGTCTGCAGCTTCCATATAGGCGGCCAGATCATAGTCGCCAAAGTTCCAGAATTCCTGGCTACCCAAAATTCAAATGATCACGTAGCTTAAGATCGGGCTGCCCGGCCGAGGAATTGAATATGTCGAAATGGAAATTGACAGAGAATTATCAAACATCGGCTGGCCGGGTCTCTGCCGGCAGGTGTGGAGACGGGCCTGATTTAATTCTGGCTCATGGATGGCCTTGGTCATCCTATTCCTGGCATCGCCTCATTCCGGAACTGGCCAAGACCTACAAGGTGCACTGGTATGATATGCCAGGATACGGGCAATCAGAAAAAAAGAACGACCAACGCACCTCTCTGGACGTTCAGGGTGAAGTGTTTGTCGAGATGCTTGGGCATTGGGGATTAAATCGTCCAACGGTGATTGCCCATGATTTCGGCGGCGCGACAACTTTACGGGCGCATCTTCTTCATGGATGCGACTTTGAACGCTATGTCCTGATGAACGTGGTTGCAATGCGTCCCTGGGGCTCGGAATTCTTTGATCACGTTGGCAAACATGTTGATGCGTTTGAAGGTTTGCCATCTCACATTCATAAGGCGATTGTCGAAGCCTATATTCAAGGTGCGCTTGTCAACGAGATTGCCCGCATTGACTTTGAAAACCTTGTCGCACCATGGCTAACGGATGAAGGAGCCAGCAGTTTCTACCGACAGTTCGCTCTGGCTGATGAGAAATACACAGCGGAAGTCGAACCGCTGTTTGGCGATATTCGATGTCCGGTCAAGATCGTTTGGGGCGAAGACGACCCCTGGATTCCGATTGAGCGCGGCAAAGCCCTTCACAGACTGATTGGCCAAAACCGGTTTGAAACCATGAGCGGGGTCGGCCATCTACCGCAGTTGGAAAGCCCACAGACAGCTTTAAAGGCCGTTTCGGACTTTATTTGATCCCCCCTTGCAAAGCGGACACCATCTCCCGGCCACAACCGGCAGCAAAATACGCCCGTTTAGGCTCGACAAAACCGCAGAGCTGGTGTACATCGCGCGCATCTTTGATCAATGCAAAGAAACCAGTTCGTGGCGTATTCGCCCGACAAGCTTGTGGATTTTACGAAAACACTACAAGTGAGCTGGCCTGAACCGTAAAGGTTTTGGGATCAGCCGGGCGCTCTGGGTGTGGACAAGAGATAAACCAAAACAAGATGCAATCAAGAAGGTGCTCTCGTGAATATTATTGAACAGCTCGAAAAAGAGCAGGCTGAAGCCATTGAAGCGAAGCGCAAGCTTCCAACATTTTCCCCCGGTGACACTGTTAAAGTGAATGTGCGTGTAACCGAAGGTGAACGGACCCGCGTACAGGCCTATGAAGGCGTTTGTATTGCCCGTAAGGGTGGCGGCATCAACGAAACCTTCACTGTGCGTAAGATTTCTTACGGCGAAGGCGTGGAACGTGTATTCCCGGTTTATTCTCCACTCGTTGAGGGTGTTGAGGTCATCCGCCGTGGTAAGGTTCGCCGCGCGAAGCTTTACTATCTGCGTGATCGTCGTGGTAAATCCGCGCGTATCGTTGAGGCCAGCAATGCCCGCGCTAAAAACCTCAATGAGGAACAGCGCAATATTATTTCAGCTGCCAAGGCAGTTGTCGCTGCTGAAAAAGCTGCTGCCAAGGAAGCTGTTGCTGCCGAAGCTGCTGCAACGGAAGCCGCCGCAGAATAGGCCTGTTGAATTGCTCGCCGTTATGGCTGGCTGCTGACAGACAGACGAAGGCGGCTTACAGGCCGCCTTTTTTGTTTGGCAATTTGTTCACAAGGACCAATGGGAACGACTTGACGGGCACTGGGTTGAAACCACATATAGATACAAAATTACGCATTCGGGGACGAACGATATGAGCGCACCTACAACACTTTATGACAAAATCTGGAACGACCATCTGGTGCATGAGCAGGATGATGGCACCTGCCTTTTGTATATTGATCGCCACCTTGTGCATGAAGTAACCAGTCCGCAGGCTTTTGAAGGCCTGCGCATGACGAACCGCAAGGTTCGCGCACCGCAGAAAACTCTAGCCGTTGTTGATCATAATGTACCGACCTCTGATCGGTCCAAAGGCATTGATGATCCGGAAAGCAAGCTGCAGGTGGACACGCTGGCGCAAAACGCCGCCGAGTTCGAGATCGACTATTACTCCGAGCGTGATATCCGTCAGGGCATTGTCCACATCATCGGACCTGAGCAGGGTTTCACTCTGCCTGGCACAACCATTGTCTGCGGCGACAGCCATACATCGACCCACGGCGCTTTTGGCGCTCTGGCCCACGGCATCGGCACATCCGAAGTTGAGCACGTGTTGGCAACCCAGACATTGATCCAGAAAAAAGCCAAGAACATGCTGGTTCAGGTGGACGGCGAACTGCCTGAAGGCGTGACAGCAAAAGACATCATTCTGGCAATCATTGGTGAAATCGGTACTGCTGGCGGCACTGGCCACGTGATCGAGTTTGCTGGCGAGGCCATTCGCGCCTTGTCCATGGAAGGCCGTATGACAGTCTGCAACATGACCATTGAAGGCGGCGCCCGTGCTGGCCTGATCGCGCCGGATGAGAAAACCTTTGAGTATCTGAAAGGTCGTCCACGCGCACCGAAAGACGCCGAGTGGGATGCCGCTGTTGCTTTTTGGAAGACGCTGAAAACTGACGAAGGCGCGCATTTCGACAAGATCATCAAGCTGGACGCCGCCAAACTG
>CAZOCA010000482.1:0-3545 GCA_964578105.1 uncultured Pararhizobium sp. | reverse complement strand
GTATTGGACCTGATGCCGAAGTTTTCTCGAAAGCACAGGTGCTTTCATCCGTTGGGTATGGCGCTGAAGTCGGCCTCCATCCGATATCCAAATGGAACAATCCCGAGCCGGAAGCTGTCCTCGTGGTCTCTTCTGCGGCGCGTATCGTGGGTGCGACATTGGGCAATGACGTTAATCTGCGCGATGTTGAAGGGCGGTCCGCCCTGTTGCTTTCAAAAGCCAAGGACAACAACGCCTCGTGTGCCATTGGGCCATTCATCCGTTTGTTCGACGAACAGTATGATCTGGATGATGTCCGCCAGATGGATCTCCAGATGACCGTAAGCGGTGAGGATGGCTTTGAACTTGAGGGGCTTTCGTCCATGAGCCAGATCAGCCGCGATCCACAGGAGCTCGTAACCCAGACCATTGGTCGACACCACCAATACCCGGACGGGTTGGTTCTGTTTCTCGGCACACTCTTTGCCCCGACAAAAGATCGCGATGTGCCCGGCGAGGGGTTCACTCACAAACTCAATGATGTGGTCTCTATCAGCAATGCAGATTTGGGGACCCTTCGTAACACCGTGAATCTGTCAACCAAATGTGCTGAATGGACATTTGGTGTTCGCGCCCTCATGCAAAACTTGTCGGAACGCAAATTGATTTAGGAAAGCAAGGAACTTTACTCGGAGACGGTTCAATCAAGTCCGCCGGTTCCTGAGTTTGGGACCCATTGCTTTATGCCGGACCCGCGATCTGGTCTGCGCAGACGTCTTCGATTGTATCGAACGGCTTGTGAAACCCGACGCGTCGTCACTCGAGTAGCTCAATCCCGTGCTTCTCTGCCAAAGTCTTGCGAGCCCAAGTCAATTCATTTTGGCAGCGTGCGTCGCTCCAATTCAAGGCACTCCCGGTGATCTTGCAGATATGTTCGCTAATTTCTTGGGTTACCTGACCCGTGATTGCGAGTTGCGTCCTGCGCAGAATTATATCCTCCAGATGCTGAACCTTTTCGTTGCGTGCGATCCAACCGATCTCGGCTTCACTGAAAGTCGTTGCACCGATGAATACGGGTGCCTTGCCTTCCAGAAGAATGATCTGGCGCGCAGTTGTTCCATATCGCTTCAGCAATTCGGCGGCCCGTTCAGGGCGTGCGCCGGATTGTTGTGCCAGTTCGGCGATCCATGTCGCGCGATCGTCAGCCGATTGAGGCATGTCGCGTCCGCCGCCGATAGGCAGTTCATCTGTCTGTATCCGCCGAGTGTGTTCCAGGTGACCAAGTATTGTGTTTGCAACATCTGCCGCAAAGGCGCGGAAGGTGGTCCATTTTCCGCCCACAAGCGATAGGATAGGGAAGGGTCTTCCCGACCCAACAGGCTCAAACGGTGCCGAATGATCCCGACTGATAAGGCCGGGTGCGACGCCCACGGAGTTTGGCAGTGGGCGAATTCCGGCGTATGAATAGACAATCTGATCGCGATCAAATGCAAGGCCCGGCAGCAGTTCGCTCAGACTGCGCAAAAAATAGCTGGTCTCATCATCGCTGCAGGCTGCATTGTCCGGATCATTGTCTGGAATATCTGTTGACCCGACCAGCGCTTTGCCCAGATAGGGAAACACAAGCAGGATACGCCCGTCATTGCTTTCGAAATAGATCATGCGCCCCTGGAGCTGTTTCAACAGTTCGGGATGATCGAGAAGAATATGGGACCCTTTGGTGCCACCGATCAGCGAAGTGTCCATGCCCAAACAGGCATTCACCCGGTCTATCCAGGGTCCTGCGGCATTCACCACAATTTTCGGGCGAACGGCCATCCGCGTGCCTTCAGGGCCGGCTAGGTGCACGACGCCGTCGAGCTGGTTCTCAACACTGGTCCAGTTCAGCGCTGCTGAGCTGTCACTGGCGGCTATACCGTCCTGAACAAGTTCAAGAACCAGCCGTTCGGGGGCTGAAACAGCGGCATCGTGATAGGTGCCTATGGCGACGATATCGGGGTTCAAGGCTGGGACTTCGGAAAGCGCACGTTTGCGGCTGAGCATCTTGTGCCGGGGCATCTGGCGTGCACGCGAACCATAAAAATCATAGAGCTTCAATCCGATTTTAATGAGAACAGCGCCCCGGCTTCGCGGCGCCGTTTTGGAACCGAAGAAGGTGCGGATGGCGGACCAGATGCCATTGGTCCAGGAATAGATCGGGATGATTGTCGGCAAGGGTGTAACCAGATGTGACGCGTTGCGCAGCAGGAGGTTCCGTTCGTAAGTCGATTCCGCAACCAGCCTGAACTCTCCGGTTTCCAGATATTTGAGACCACCATGGATCAAACGTGATGGTGCTGCACTGGTGCCTGATCCAAAGTCCCCCTTGTCGACGATCAGACAGCGCAACCCTTGCTCGCAGAGATCACGAAACAAACCCGCACCGTTGATTCCGGCGCCGATAATCAGAACGTCATAGTCATGTGGGGCATTGTCACTCATGCGATCCCCTGCCGCCCAGGGCCTCCAGCGCATTCAATTGTTGCCATGCATCCGGCAAGGTCTCAGCGAGGTTCATATAGGCCGCGTAACGTTCCGCGTAGTGGGCAACCCGTTCGGGGCGCGGATGATAGGTCTTCGATGTTGCGGCCAGATCTCGAGGGTCTGCATCAAAGCGTTCAAATACGCCAATAGCGGCCCCCGCGCAAAGTGCAGCCCCCCATGCAGCGGCTTCGTCGGTATCGGTCACGGTCATCGGTATTGCCAGTACATCGGCAAACAATTGTGCGACCGTTACATTGCGTGATGCCCCGCCTGTGAGGCGTGCTTCCGTTGCGGGGAATGTGCCGCGCAGTGCATCGATATGCTGGCGGTGGTTGAAGGCAATCCCTTCAAGCAGCGCTGCCAGAATGTCGCCGCGATTGTGCCAGCCGCGCAAGCCAAAAAAGCTTGCACTTGGGGCTGCTCCGAATGGAGATCCGAAAAGATATGGGTGATAAAGAGCCGACGAGGCGCGTTCCAATGCCGCGTCTATTTCTGGCGCAAGAGCTGCATGAATTGTCTCGCTCCTTGCTTCGGCTAGTTTCCGATCGGCCGCGCAGAACGTGTCCAGAAACCAGTCATAGTTGGTTGTTGACGCTGGAGAAATCGCCATGTTGTTCCAGTACGCTGGATCAATCGCGTTTCTGCAGAACCACTTGTCATCTGTCAGCGGTGCTGTTGAGACGCATTCATTGATTGAGTATGTGCCGGCGACAATCCCGACAATGCCGGGCTTGTGCGCGCCAACGCCAAGCGCTGAGGCTGTCACATCATGTAGACCTGCCGCCACCGGCGTGCCCGGTTTAAGACCGGTCAGCCTGCTGGCTTCGTTCGAGATTGCGCCAATGATTTCTGCTGAATGACTCACTTCTGGAAGCGCCTGCGAAAGCGCGTTGAGACCAAAAAGGGCAAGGGCATCGTCCGAGTAGTTCTGACTATGCACATCGGTGAAGGACGTGCTTGCCTCGGTCCGGTCCGTTCCAAGGGTGTTCGTCAGGCAAAACCGCAACCAATCCTTGCAGGCGATGACATGGCCGATTTTCGCA
>CAZOCA010000481.1:0-3548 GCA_964578105.1 uncultured Pararhizobium sp. | reverse complement strand
CGTCGGCAGCGCGCGCATAGCCCCAGGCAATGGCATCATGGCGGGCTGTGCCCGCACGCGGTTGCAACAGGCCACCCACAATTGGGAACCGTGTATCTTGTGACATATCAAGCTGCGGCACATATCGAGCGATTGCATCGCGGTCCAACAGCTCTGCATCAATACCATGCAGACGCATGGCGTTACCGCGTGTGGCATGGGCATCCAGCTCTCCCGGCGAATGTGCAAGGTAGAGCACGCCGCGCTGGGAAAACATCACATTGTAGTTCAGGACCTGTGACAGGCCTTCCCACAATTTCATGCTGTGTTCGTAAAACAGTGCATTTGGCCGAAGCTCATAATTGGAGCGCACGATGGTTGTATTACGGCCTACATTTCCGCCGCCAATCCAACCTTTTTCCACCACAGCCACATTGTGGATGCCATGTTCCTTCGCCAGATAGAAAGCTGTCGCAAGGCCATGGCCGCCACCGCCAACAATGATGACATCATAGGCGGGCTTCGGGTCCGGTTTGCGCCACTGACTGTCCCAGTGTTGGTTTCCCTTCAGAGCGTTTTTTGCCAGTGCCCACGCCGAAAATCGAGCCACAGAATTCTCCCCAATAAGGCCGCGAACAAACAAACAGATCGCACCCTGAATTTATAGTGCAGTTCTATGCGCAGCCTGCGCAAGTGACAAAACGCCTAGTTCTGGGATATTTAGTCAATCTCGTTCATTAGCCCATATGTCGCATGGTAAAGGCTGGTTGTCGCTTTGAAGCTGGAAGCGTCTGAAACCTGCAAATAGGTTGGTGGGAGTGCGTTTTATGTATGCAAAGGATCAGAACATGGAATCTCGGGCAAAGGTTGTGGTCATTGGCGGTGGGGCAGTGGGCGTCTCAACGCTCTACCATCTGGCGAAAAAAGGCTGGTCCGACGTGGTTCTGCTGGAACGCAAGGAACTGACATCCGGCTCCACCTGGCATGCTGCCGGTCTGCTACCATTGTTTAATCTCAGCTATTCTGTTGGCCAGATTCACAAATACTCAGTCAAGCTCTACGGCGAACTGGAAGCTGAAACCGGATTGAATGCTGGCCTCTCGCGCGTTTCCAATATCAGGCTGGCACGCAGCAAGGATCGTTGGGATGAGTATCTGTATTATGCCGGTGTCGCAAAAACCATCGGCATTGATGTCAAGCTGCTGACCCCCGAAGAGTTGAAGGAAATCTGGCCGCTCTGTGAAACTGACGGCATTCTGGGCGCCATTCAGCATCCGGAAGATGGCTACATTCAACCCGCTGACCTGACACAGGCTCTGGCGAAGGGCGCGCGGGACAATGGCGCAAAGATTTACCGTAACACCAATGTCACCGGCGCGACCCGCAGTGAACAGGACACCTGGATTGTAGAAACTGATCAGGGCAATATTGAATGCGAGCACATTGTTTGCTGCTCCGGCAATTTTGCGCGTAAGACGGGCGAGATGTTCGGCCTCGATATCCCGGTCATCCCGGTTGAGCATCAATACATTGTAACAGAAGCTCATCCTGCCATTCTGGAACGACGTGCACAGGGGCTTCCTGAAATGGGCGTCCTGAGAGAGAGCGATTCTTCCTGGTATATGCGGGAAGAGGCAGGCGGCTTACTGCTGGGACCTTACGAAAAAGGCGCGCCTTGCTGTTATGTCGATGGGCCGGATGCAGAGAGCGAATACGAGTTGTTCCAGGAGGATCTGGATCGTTTGATGCCTCACATCGAAAGTGCCATTGAACGCGTTCCTGCCTTTGGTGAAGTCGGCATCAAGAAAGTCTATAACGGAGCTATTGCCTACACACCTGACGGCTCGCCAATTATCGGCCCGGCCTGGGATGTTCCGAATGTCTGGCTGAATGAAGGGCATTCCTTCGGTATTACGGCCGCTGGCGGTGCCGGATGGCAGCTTGCCGAGTGGATTGTCGACGGAGAACCAACCATTGACATGATGGGCGTCGATCCGCGCCGCTTTGGCCCTTATGCGACCAAGGGCTATTTGAAAGAAAAGAACGAAGAAGCCTACTCAAATGTCTTCACAATGCATTATCCGGATGAAGAACGCGTCGCAGCGCGCCCTCTGAAGAAAACGCCGATCTATGATCGCCTGAAAGCACGCGGCGCAGTGTTTGGATCGGTTTATGGCTGGGAACGCGCCAACTGGTTTGCACCGTTGGATTATTCTGTGCCGCCCGAGGAACTGGACTATCCGGATCTGTTGCTGAACCACAATCATGCGCCAGCAACGGAAGATGGTCGTATCGTTGAAAAATGGTCGTTCCGTCGGTCCAACTACTTCGAGTTTGTCGGGCAGGAAGTCAAAAATGTCACTGAAAATGTTGGCGTTCTCGACATGTCTGCTTTTGCCAAATTGGAAGTCACGGGTCCGGGTGCCCGCGATTGGCTGAACAGCCTGTTCGCAAACAGCATTCCAAAGAAACAGGGGCGCATTGCGCTCTGCCATCTGCTCACACGCTCGGGTGGCGTCTTGTCGGAATTCACGGTTTATGAATGGCATCCCGGACGGTTTTATCTGGTGTCGGCTGGCGCTTATGAACGTCACGATCACGACGTACTGAAAAAAGCATTGCCGAAGGATGGCTCCGTGCATCTGTCGCCAATCACTGCCCAACACGGTGTGCTGGTGCTGGCAGGACCGAAATCACGCGATGTACTGGCAAAGCTCACAGACACAGATCTGTCCAATGCTGGATTTCCGTGGCTCTCTGGCAAGCCGATCAGCGTTGGCAAAGCCACGGCACATGCGTTGCGGGTGAATTTTGTCGGTGAACTGGGATGGGAATTCCATCACCCTATTGAAATGCAGTTGGAAATTTTCGATGCGCTGATGGAAGCGGGTGCCGAATTTGGAATTCAGCCTTTTGGCATTCGCGCTATGGATGCCATGCGGCTGGAAAAATCCTACCGTTTGATCCCGCGTGAATTGTCCATTGAATACTCGGCCTACGAGTCCGGCCTTGATCGCTTCATCAAGCCAGCCAAGGAGTTTGTGGGAAAAGAAGCTCTGCTGAAACGTCATGAAGCGGGTGACAATTGGGCTTTTGTGACCCTGGAAGTTCATGGGATCAAAGACGCGGACGTCAGAGGTTCAGAAGCCATCTTTGATGGAGATACATTGATCGGACGGGCAACATCCGGTGGCTATGGTTGGCGTATCAAGAAATCCTTGGCCTTAGCCATGGTTCCACCTGCCTACGCTGAATTGGGTTCAAAAATGCAGGTTCACATTCTGGGGGAGCCTTATGAGGCCACTGTTATTGAGGAAAGCCCGTTTGATACGGAAAATCTGGTTCTACGCGCTTGAAGGGGGACTCATAAGGGGAACATTGACCTCTATTGAGTCTCGTTGCTATTACGGCTGCAAATGCGACCCTAAAAATGCCCAACTGTTCGTGGCTTGTTTGCCAAGAACAACAGGGAACCAAACCGGAGTTTTTGAATGAACCTGATTAAATCCATCACCGCTGCAATTGCGATATTTGCTCTGACAGCCATGAGCCACGCTGCGAGTGACGCA
>CAZOCA010000480.1:0-3549 GCA_964578105.1 uncultured Pararhizobium sp. | reverse complement strand
TCTGAGAACAGGCGCGAAAAGTTTTTGAGCCCTACGAAGACATCTGAAACAGCACCAAATCCAACCTTATGAAAGCTCATATAGATGAGCCAGAAGAACGGGTAAATTGTGATGGCAGCTAACAGTATGATAGCCGGAGCCGCCAGATAGAAGTAAAACCACTTTTTGGGATTTGGATTAACAGATGTCGGCGTCTGACTGATCGTCGCGTATCCCCAGTCCTGATCAGACAAGGCGGGGTGGATATTGTTTTCAGAGCCAATTGTCATGATATCTCCAAACTTCTCAGCGAACCAAATTATCCACCCATTTCGCTTGTTGCGGCAATGGGGGAAACTTTGGCTACATTGCAGTGGATTGCCTGCGGACCTAATCCAATGCGTATTACTTTATCGGAAGAGCGCCGAGATCAACGCTCTTCCAATTGTTTTTTGATGATAACCCTAGTGCAGGTTGTCTATCTGGCTCTTAATGCTATTGCAGGCCTCTTCAGGGGTGGTATCTTCCGACAAACACCTCTGGGTCTCAGCCGCCAGAATATTATGATATTCGTTGGCCTCGGGCACTTTGGGGCCCAGCACGAAGTTTGGATCTTTGATGCCGATGTCATAAACCGCATCGAAGGTCAGTGCATTTGGCATCTCGGATGGACGCTGACGAGCTTCTGCAACACCAGGCATATCCATGACGGATTTCCGGGTAGGCGTTCCACCCAAACCAGTCAGAACATCATACTGCAGCTTGCCGGTCGTGGCATAGACACAGAAGATATAAGCTGCTCGCTTAACATCTTCAGAGGCATTGCCGTTAATGCCAACGCCACCGATGCCACAATTCGTGCCATTTACAGATGGACCGCCATTGGTGATCCAGCTTGGCTCGCCCTTAGGACAAGGCGCATATGCTGTTTTACCACCAGCAGCTTTCGATGTTGTTTCGTCCTCAATTGAGGCTGCAAACTCATGGTATTGAACCTGCATCGCAATGCTACCGGACTGATAGACTGTGTTCAGTTCCAGCGTGCCATTTGCAAGGTTGTCAGGATGGCTGACGTCTGCCTGCTCTTTGTACTTTTGCATCAGCAGAACGGATTGTTCATCACCCCAGTTTGATGGCGGTGGCGATTTGCTGCCCAGTTTATCGTCGATTTCCCAATCAAGCCAACGACCGTGAGCAAAGAACATCCGTTGTACGTCAAGCTGAGTTGTCCAGGCAAACGAGCCTTGGTGTTGCGCATACCCATAAGGTACATCCGCGCCACCATCGCGTTTCTTCTTCAGGAATTCAGCGAATTCATAGACGGTCTTCCAAGTGGAATCCTCATTGAATTCCATTCTGTAGCCGTATTCGGCTTCGAAATCTTTCGTGTTCTCTTCGTAGATATCCTGACGATAGAATGTGCAGGCCACCGCAGCATCATATGGCAGCGCAATAAGCCTGTCTCGATCATAGAAACGACCACATGCATCGAGGAAGTTTTCAAACCAGACGCCATCGCCATAACCCTCTGGGTCTTGAGGCAATGTGTCGTCACCTATCATCGGGGTCAGATCAGCGTAGTAATCTGCGAAGGGTGCACCGATTGGCTTATCCTGAACATAGCTGATCGGGAAATCGGAGTTTCCGCTCTGCAGATCGATGCCGACCTTTTGTTGCACCGATGGCAAGCCGTCAGTGATGATCTCGATTTCAATACCGGTCAGATCATAGAAGTCTTTGATCTTGTCCCGGATCGCAAATGATGGTGGCGTATTTTCCGACATGAAGACCAGTTTCGAGCCTTCGTATTGCCGCCATTTTGCATCATCTGATGAAGCTGCCTGTACAGACCGACGGGTGATAACTGTGCTCAACCCTACTACAAGTGAACCGACGCCGAGTGACGCAATGCCACCGCCGCCCAACTCCAGAAACTTTCGCCTCGAAACAGCCTTGTAGATTGCTTTCTTTGGTACGTAGAACATTTTTTCCTCCTTATGATATCGGGCTCGAGCCGACCGTTTGCGGTCAGTCATTTGTTTTTGACTTTGACTCCGTGCTGGTCCTCCCCAATACGTGCCTTCACTGCAAATTATTTTCCAAATTTGGACTAAAAGCAAGCGTTTGGTGAAAATTTTCGCCAGTTTATTCACGAAAGTGGTAATGGGTTTTTAGCCTGCTCATAGACAAAAGCAGTTAAGTTATTGAAATAAAATGTGAATCGGGTGCGCCCGCAAAAAATTTACAAACTTTGCGTGGAGCAAGGCTGGCTAATCGGATTAAATCCGCTCAATTTCCTGCTCAAAAGGCTGCTATGTGTATTAAACAAAAGGGAAATTATCTTTTTTGGTAGTAGCTCTTCAAAGTGTCGGCCGTGACGCCAAGCGCTTCAGGTACCTTGCCATTTGATTGAAAAAGTACACCCAAATAGATCAAATATATTATATAAATTTGGCATACCCGGCCTTCCAGGAAATCTCCATAAAGAGGGATTTGCGGGGTATTTGGTGTCCATGTCCAAATGGCAGTGTCTGCAGCTTTGGCAACAGCAGAATCAAGATTGCTTGTCACCGCAACTGTCCGCGCGCCGTTCTCGCGGGCCACATTCAACGCACTTGCGACATCCTCGGTTGTTCCTGTGTGAGATATCCCAAACACCGTTGCTTGCTCTGTTGCTGTGGCTGCAACAACCTGTTGGGTGTAGCCATCCCGGTGAGATGTGGCCTGAATTCCGGCCTTAAGGAACAGGTGTACTGCTTCTTCGCAGACCGAAACCGCACCGCCAACGCCCAAGAAAACTATTTGCCTCGACGCCAGTACACTGGTCACAACAGATTGAATATCCTCGTAATTTATGTGTTTTTGTGTCTCATTCATGGCTGAACCAAGTGAGCCAAGTAATTTGAAACTAATGTCCGTAAGTGTATCAGTTTCCTTCATTTCCGCAGGCAAATTGACGAATTGTTGGCTAGGCGTGCTTTCAGATGCGAGGGCGAGTTTCATGTCAGCAAACCCCTTGTAGCCCAAGGCGCGCGTAAACCTGCTGATCGTTGCTTCGCTAATGTTCAAGGTGTTCGCGAATTCCGTAATCGACATTTCCAGCCTGACAGAGGCATGATCTCTGAGGTAGTCAGCAACAAGTCGTTCAGATTTGCGAAGTTGGCCGTATTTCTCTTGAATTCGTAGCGCTATCCCCTTCTCCATTCGTCGATATTCCTTCTTTTGCGGCCTTGTACAATTAGTTGGGAATTCCAAGCCTCCCATGGGGAGCAGCGGAGAAGTTAGGAGTAATTAAGCGGCATTAAACAACTCGGTTCACAATTAGCTTTGCGTCAAAGAATAGCATTGTTTATTCCAAATTGCATATTATGAAATTTTTCTCCACTTCGCCATAGACCGCCTCAGCCTAGACAAACGTTAAGCGGTGACCTGGTTCATTGCCGGAAATCGGGTCAAAAATGAAGCCAGAACAAATTTTGGTGAAAATTTCTTTACTAATCTCTTTTTGACGTGCTAATTTCAGTCCAACAGCCGCGAAATTGTTGCCAGACCGGGGAGGAAACCGTTGAT
>CAZOCA010000479.1:0-3552 GCA_964578105.1 uncultured Pararhizobium sp. | reverse complement strand
ACCGTATCCTGTGTTGGCTCAATTGCGTAGTCATGTCGGTTGCCCGTGCGTTTGAAGTCTTTTGCAGTCTCGCCGATAAATGGCCTTGCAATGACCCGGCCAATCATCATGTCGAACGTCAGGTCCCGCGCAATTTGACAAAGCTCGTAAAGGCGCTCCAGACCGAAATGGGTCTCGTGGGCTGCGATCTGTATCACTGAATCCGCTGATGTGTAGAAGATCGGTTTTCCGCTGGCGATGTGTTCGTCGCCCAATTCTTCAATGATGACAGTTCCGGAAGCGTGCTTGTTGCCCAATATTCCGGGCAGGCCAGCTTTCTCAACAATTTGAGCAATCAACTCATCCGGAAAGCAGGGTTCGGTTTCGGGAAAATAGCCCCAGTCAAAGGGCACCGGCAATCCGGCAATTTCCCAATGGCCGGACGGCGTGTCCTTGCCATTTGAAATCTCGCGGCCCACGCCCCACGCATTTTCGACTGCGCCGGAATAGTCCAGTCCGGCAGGGCGCGCGCCATCAGAAAGCTCTGCGGCCGCACCCAATCCCAGCCTGTCCAGAACTGGCATTGACAATGGGCCTTTGCGCAGACCGACGCGGTCACCTCCGCCAGAGGCACATTCTTGCGCAATATGTCCAAGCGTGTTGGACCCCTCATCGCCAAAGATTGCAGCATCCGGCGCGCCGCCAATGCCAAAACTGTCCATGATCAATAAAAATGCCCGGGCCATCAGGAAGGCTGCCGCGTATTGGCAAAATCAGCAGGTGCAAGACGGTGCAGGATCACATGTTTCTCGGTTGCGCGCTCACCTGTTGCATAACAGGTCTGCAGGGCCGCTGCCGCTGCATCTGCGCCGTCCTGTGTGGCGGCATGGACACGGCCAATTGGTGTCTCATTGTCGGCGGTATCACCGATGCTAGCCAGATCAGAAAAGCCGACCGAGTAATCCAATTGATCTTCGGGCGTGGTCCGCCCACCTCCAAGACCAATGACAGCAAGGCCCACATTGCGGGTCTGAATTTCACGGATAGTCCCGGCATTGGCCGCAAACACATCCATAATGATTGGCGCCACCGGCAGATGCTTGCTGGCATTGTCAATAAAGCCGGTCGGGCCACCCAAAGCTGCAACCATGCGGTCAAACCGCTCTGCAGCCTTTCCGCTTTCCCAAACTGTCTGCAGCGCCGCGCGGGCGGCATCAAGGCCGCTATACAGATTACCAAGAACCAGCATTTCTGCACACAGGGACAGCACGACCTCTTCCAGTCGGGGCATGACACGTGCACGGGTCAGGAAATCCACAGCATTTTGAACTTCAACCGCATTGCCTGCGGCATCTGCCAACGGCTGGTTCATATCAGTGACCAGCGCAAGTGTCGGCATGCCCGCGCCATTGGCCACAGAGCCAAGGGAGTTCGCCAGACCAAGGGCTTCTTCTTCGGTGGCCATGAAGGCCCCGTTTCCACATTTCACGTCCAGCACAAGGGCCGAGAGACCCGCGGCCAGCTTCTTTGACAAAATGGAAGCGGTAATCATGGCTTCCGATTCCACAGTCGCAGTTACATCGCGAATGCCATAGATGGTCTTGTCAGCCGGTGCGAGGTTCGCCGTCTGGCCTATTATGGCGCAGCCAACTTCCAGAACGGTCTTGCGGAACAATGCATTGTCCGGGCTGGTCTGATAACCGGGAATGGCATCAAACTTGTCCAATGTGCCACCGGTATGGCCAAGGCCCCGACCGGAAATCATCGGAACGAAGCCGCCACAAGCGGCAATCAACGGTGCCAGCATCAGCGAGACATTATCACCCACGCCGCCAGAGGAGTGCTTGTCGAGCGCGGGGCCTGGCAAATCCGACCAGTCCAGCACATCGCCGCTGTCGCGCATGGCTTCGGTCAGCGCAACGCGTTCAGCCATGGTCATATCATTAAAGAACACGGCCATGGCAAAGGCGGAAATCTGCTCAGCCTTGACGCTTTCGTCGGCCAGTCCCTTGATCAGAAATTTGATCTCGTCCGGATCGAGTGCTTTTCCGTCGCGCTTTTTGCGGATGAGTTCCTGTGGAAGATAGCTCAATAGCCTGCGCCTTTTGTTTCCTCGCGCCCCTCAATAGAAGCGATCATCGCATCCAGAACGCTGCTGGCACCAAGGCGGAACAGAGCCGGGTTGGGAGCCGCGTCACCCCTGATGCGTTTTGCTACATCAAAGTAGGCAATAGCATCGGATGATGTCTTAATTCCGCCGGCTGGTTTGAAGCCAATTGTTTTGTCCGTTTCAGCAATCGCTGTCAGGAGGATTTCAGCGGCTTCCAAAGTGGCGTTGGTGGCTACTTTGCCAGTTGAGGTTTTCAGGAAGTCAGCGCCTGCAGCCAGGGCTACATCGGCAGCTTTGCGAATGGTATCAGCATCCTGCAATGCACCCGTTTCCAGAATGACTTTCAGCACCGCATCGCCGCAAACGCGTTTGATGCGCACAATCTGCGTTTCTGCAAATCCGGGCCGACCTTCCGCCAGAGCCTTATAGGCCATGACCAGGTCAATCTCGTCGGCACCATCGACAAGCGCCTGCCGGGTATCGGCTTCCACTGCCAGCGTGTCTTCACCGCCATCAGGGAAGTTCACCACGGTCACTATTTTGATGCCTGTTCCGCTCAGCAGGTCTTTCGCCTCCGCCACAAAGCGAGGCCAGATGCAGACAGCCGCCACATTGCCATGCGGTGTTTGCGCTTTTGCGCACAGCGCAGCAATCGCAGCTGAGTCGCAATCATCGTTGAGATTTGTCAGATCAAGGCAGCCAATCAGGCCCTTTAGCAAATCGGTGTCGCTCATGTTTTCGCAAGTTCCTCCAACACACCGGCAATCAGCTTTTTCAGCTTGTCTGCCGCCTTGGGTGCGTTCTCTTTGGTTTCGTCATGGGATAATTCCTGACCGGTCATACCGGCAGCAAGATTGGTGATAGCAGACAGCGCCACCACACGCATATCGAAAAATCGGGCCAGAATGGTTTCTGGTACGGTGGACATACCAACGGCATCTGCTCCCACAATGCGCGCCATGTTGATTTCCGCGGGTGTCTCAAATGACGGTCCGGAAAACCACATATACACCCCCCGGTGCAATGTAATGGCCTCGCGTTTGGCGATTTCATCAAACAGGTCACGCAGGTTTTTGTCATAGGCTTCCGTCAGACCCACAAAACGCCGGTCCGTCGGTTCCCGAAACAACGGGTTGGACCCGGAGAAATTAATGTGGTCGGTGATCAGCATGGCTGAACCGGGACCCATTTCCGGATGCAGCGATCCAGCCGAATTGGTCAGCACCAGTGTTTCGCAACCCAACGCTTTCATCAGGGCAATCGGGCGGCGCATGACCGAGGCGTCTTCCTGTTCGTAAAAATGCGACCGACCGGAATAAAGCACCACCGGCAAGCCCGACAGATCGCCCGCGATCAAAGTGCCTGCATGGCCCGAAACGCCAGAGGCTGGAAATCCGGGCAGTTCGGTGAACGGAATTTCGATCCTGTTTTCCACCATATCGGCCAGAGCGCCAAGGCCTGAA
>CAZOCA010000478.1:0-3556 GCA_964578105.1 uncultured Pararhizobium sp. | reverse complement strand
CCCTGATAGTGATGCGCATTCAGACGCTAACGTCTTGAGGTCATCGGCACCACGTGCGGTGGCGGCAACGGTCCATCCGGCAGCAGCCAGGTTTTTTGCGACGTGATATCCCAAGCCGCTGCTGGCTCCGGTAATCCAAGCGATACCATCAGTTGGTTTGGCAAGATATTGCGGCATGATGCCCTTTATAGACAGAGAGCTACAGTGCGCGCTGAAACGGGCTAGACGCGTATGAAAGGCGCGATGAAGCGTCCAAGAGGCCCTGTCAGACGAAGCGGCGCGTCTGTGACTGCAAAGCAGATGCAATCCTCGTCCTCATCGGCAATGGGCCTATGATCTACTGTTCCATCAGCAATGGAAATCTGACCTTTTTTATAGTGGCCAGTGCCATCGCTAAACGCTCCCCGCAGCACCAGGGTTATCTCGGTGCCGTCATGAGTATGGTGCGGAACACCCTGCCCGGCTTGAAGCCGAAATAGAGTTGCCTTGCAGCCGTCCAACTCACCCAATTTCACTTCATCGATATTGGCAAAGCGGTTTCGCTTCCAGGGGATGTCTGAAACGGTTGATCCGATAAAGCGCCGTAGTGAGTCAGGCGTTTCATCTTCTGTCGCGACTTCGCTAACGCTTTCCTGTCCGGTATTTGATGTCAGGATGCGTGCCAGCATTGCGTCTCGGTCAGACAATGCGACTGGTTCAATGTCGGCCAGCTCCAGGCCAGCCAAAGCTTCAAGGTTAGAAACCCATTCGCTGTTTGATTTATTCATTTCCAGATGGGACGCGAGCAACACCTGAAGCGGGGTTGGCAAGGTTCCGGAAACGAATTCCGCCATCAATGCGTCAATGGCGTCGGCTTGTTCAAGCATCACTAGTCAATCCCAAATCTACCTGTGGTGGTCGTAACGGATTTTGCTGCCAAATCAACCACGCACATAAATTTTTCTCTATTGTGTTACGATGCTTTTGCAGGAGTGGATCACACTGGCAGAGGCTCATTATGAATGAAGAAATTTGTATTCCAATGATTCTCGAAAAAACAGCACATGCTTCCTGTTCTCGCCATTGTTCCAGGATGGTAATAGAACGATATAAAGATGACCAACTCATTATAGAAGAATTCGCTCGTGTTTAAAAATATTCTGGAAGCTATCGGTAATACGCCCCTTATTCGCCTTAATAAGGTATCAGACGAAACAGGGTGTGAAATCCTTGGAAAGGCTGAGTTTCTAAACCCTGGCCAGTCTGTTAAAGATAGGGCGGCTCTTTTTATTATCAAAGAAGCTGTCGCAAGCGGAGCGCTTAAGCCCGGCGGTACTGTTGTCGAAGGTACGGCCGGTAACACCGGTATCGGGATTTCCATGGTGGCCAACGCCATGGGTTTCAAATCGGTTATCGTGATTCCTGAAACCCAATCGCAGGAAAAGAAGGATGCCTTGCGGCTAATGGGTGCCCAACTGGTTGAAGTCCCAGCGGTGCCGTATAAAAATCCGAACAATTACGTAAAGCTGTCAGCGCGTTTAGCTGAACAAATTGCAGCGACTAATCCCAATGGGGCTGTGTGGGCTAACCAGTTTGATAATGTGGCCAATCGCCAGGCCCATATCGAAACGACAGGTCCGGAAATTTGGCGCCAGACAGATGGAAAAGTCGATGGCTTTATTTGTTCTGTTGGATCCGGCGGTACGTTGGCTGGTGTGGGAATGGCGTTGAAGGCAAAAAATCCAAATGTGAAAATTGGACTCGCGGATCCGCACGGCTCGGCTCTCTACAAATATTATACGCAAGGCGAATTCGGAGCGACCGGCTCCTCCATCACCGAAGGAATTGGCCAAGGCCGGGAAACCGCCAACCTTGTGGATGCGCCGATTGATGTTGCCTACCAAATATCCGATACGGATGCTTTGAACCATGTCTTTCACCTTCTGGAACATGAAGGACTGGTGCTTGGTGGCTCGTCTGGAATCAATGTTGAGGGCGCGGTTCGTCTGGCCAAGGAACTAGGCCCCGGCCATACGATTGTTACGATCCTGTGTGATTATGGCAATCGCTATCAATCCAAGCTGTTCAACGCTGAATTTCTCCGCTCCAAGGAATTGCCCGTTCCCGCATGGCTTGAGGCACAATCTGACATTAAGCCTCCATTTGTGGACGTTCCAACATGAGCCACTCTGTCAAAAAACTGTTTCTTGATGATGCCTATCTGACGGGATGTTCCGCCACTGTTGTGGATGTGAGTGATCGCGGTGGAATCATTCTCGATCAAAGTGTGTTTTACGGCACGAGCGGCGGGCAACCGGGCGATAGTGGAACAATGATATTGGCGGACGGCTCTACCATCCAGATTGCAACGACAGTCTGTGGATCTGATAAGGATGAGTTAATCCTGGTTCCCGCATCAGCAGACAAACTGCCTCAAATTGGCGACACAGTTGCTGTGCAGATTGATTGGGAACGTCGGCATAAATTGATGCGCATGCACACCGCACTGCATCTGATGTGTGCATCCATCCCCTTTCCCGTAACCGGCGGGCAGATCGGCGAAATGGAAAGCCGGTTGGATTTCAATATGCCAGAGAACCCAGATCGTGAAGCGCTCACCGTGCATTTAAATGCTCTGGTGGAAGAGGATCACCCGGTCTCCGACCGTTGGATTGAGGACAGCGCTTTGGAAGCACAGCCTGACTTGATACGCACCATGTCTGTAAAGCCTCCCATGGGCTCCGGCAAGGTACGTCTTGTTGCCATTGGCGTTGATGATGCTGTCGATCTTCAACCTTGTGGAGGATCTCATGTGAGATCCACTGCCGAGATTGGCAAGCTGGAAATCTACAAGGTGGAAAACAAGGGTAAGCAAAACCGACGGGTTCGTGTTCGGCTCGTGGAGGACTGATATTATGTCGGGATCGAAGAATCTGGTGTCAGCTGATCGGCTGCTGCAACATCTGCATGACTCGGACATAATGATCATCGATGGATCCTGGTATTTGCCCCAACAGGGTCGTGATGCTGTTGCCGATTATAGGGCCGGACATATTCCCGGTGCGGTGTTCTTTGATCTTGATGGGCATTCCGACAAGAGCAGCGACCTTCCGCATATGATGCCATCGGCTGAGGTCTTTGCTACGGCCGTGAGCGGGTTGGGTATCTCAAATTCAGACCACATCGTCGTTTATGATGGGCTGGGCTTCATGTCTGCGCCGCGTATCTGGTGGATGTTTAAGGCATTCGGCCATGAGAATGTATCTGTCCTGAATGGTGGAATGCCAGCCTGGAACCGCGCCAATGGGCCAGTTGAAGATCAGCAGACCGATGTCACGACAACGCGTTATCAAGCCCGGTTGAATGAAGAATACATCGCCAGCAGAGACGCAATCCTGACTTTTGTCGAAAATGGTGATCGGCAAATCGTCGATGCACGCGGTGCTGAACGGTTTAGCGGTCGTGCGCCAGAGCCACGAGAAGGCCTAAAAGGCGGTCACATGCCAGGGGCAAAAAATCTTCCGTTTCAAAAGCTTGTCGGAGAAGGCGGACTTTTCAGATCAGGAATAGAATTGCA
>CAZOCA010000477.1:0-3557 GCA_964578105.1 uncultured Pararhizobium sp. | reverse complement strand
AGCGAATGCGGTCAAATTTTTACTCATAACAATCTCCTTAGTTAAGCTTGCTCAAACCTTCAGTCTTGGGTGAAGGCATGTGCCCCGAGCTCCTTGTCCGAGATTTGCTCTTTGAATGCGGCCATAGCGGCCCGAAAACGTGACCTTTCAGTGGCGCAATTAAGGCGCGCTTTCATGTGGTTTTTGTGCAACATGATTGGTAAGGAAGCCTGCCAAAAAATCGAGCTTCCGCTTCCTTCCTTAGCCAAAGCAGTTATAAGGACTGAACTTTAGCAAGATATGGCGGCAATCAATGTTATTGAACTCTGGGATGCTTATATTTGGGCTGGTTCTGCTTGTATTTGCCGGCGACTATTTGGTGAAAGGAGCAGTCGGACTTGCCGAAAAGTTTGGTATTCCCTCGCTGATAATCGGGCTGACCATAGTTGCATTTGGCACATCAGCACCGGAACTTGTTATCTCGCTTGATTCCGCGCTTTCAGGTGTCCCGGACATAGCCATTGGTAATGTCATGGGATCAAACATTGCCAATGTACTTTTGGTCATGGGACTGCCCGCACTGATTTCCCCTATCGAAGCTGGTCAACGCGGCTTGTCTCGCAATGTGGGTATCATGCTGTTTTTTACGCTGGCCTTTATGTGGATGATCGAAGACGCACAGCTGACAACTATTGAAGCTGGTGGGCTTTTTGGTGGGCTTTTGCTCTTTATACTGGTTCAGATCCTGCGCGCCCGCTCTGTGATGGAGGGCGACGAAGAAACGCCGCCAGATTATCACGATGACATCGGCGAAGCGCCGCACGGCAATAAGCAGATCGCCTTTTTTCTCATCGTCGGTATTATTGCACTTCCTATTGCCGCGCATTTGACAGTTGTGGGTGCATCAGGAATAGCCAGAACCTTCGGCGTATCAGACGCAGCTATTGGTTTGACCATTGTAGCGATCGGTACTTCCCTGCCAGAGCTTGCGACTTCCTTTATGGCGGCTTGGCGCAAAAGTGGTGATGTGGCGCTCGGCAATATTATCGGGTCAAATATTTTCAATATCGCCGCAATTCTCGGTATCACCGGACTGGTGATACCCATTCCTATCGCTCAATCGCTTGTGGACTACGACATGTGGGTCATGTTTGCGGTCTCTATTTTATTGGCCGTGATCTGTTTTGGTAAAGTTACAACTGGCAAATTTCTTGGTACCGCTATGCTTCTGGCCTATGTGGCCTATATCGTCTCTGTGTTCTGATAAGCGGAGAGAAGTTTGGCTACGAAAAAAATCAATGCATTGATCACCGGCGGTGCGCATCGTTTGGGTAGAGCCATCGCGCTCGACTTGGCAGAAAATGGCCATGGTGTTGTAATTCATGCCAATTCTTCTCTGACTGAAGCTGAAAAACTGGCAGAGGAAATCAGTGCAAAAGGCGGAAGCGCCTGGGCGCTACAGGCTAATTTGGAACATGCTGACCAAGCTGTTGCATTGGTTGAAAAGGCCCACAATTTAGCCGGAAAAATTGATATTCTGATCAACAATGCATCGATTTTTGAGCCAGATGATATTGATGACTTGGATGATGCGCTTTGGGATCAGCATTTCAATATCCATCTCAAGTCACCGGCATTTATGAGTAGTGCTTTGGCTAAGCACATTGGCGACGGTGAGGGCTTGATTGTTAACATTATCGACCAACGCGTTTGGCGCCTAAATCCAACATTTTTCTCCTACACATTGTCTAAATCTGCGCTTTGGACCGCCACGCAAACCATGGCACAGGCGCTGGGACCAAATATTCGCGTTAATGCCATTGGGCCGGGCCCAACGTTGAAAAATGATCGCCAAAATGATGAGGATCTCGCCCAGCAGGTTGATGCCTTGATCTTGCAACGCGGCCCTGAAATTTCAGAATTTGGCGCCACAATCCGTTATTTGTGGGACGCGAAGTCGGTCACCGGACAAATGATTGCACTTGATGGCGGTCAGCATCTTGCCTGGAAAACGCCGGATACCAACGCAAAAGAGTGATTTGTCAGCAGATAGTGCTTCTTGAGCCATTATTCCCAATGAAATTCATCTCAAGGCTTGATGCCAAGCATGGGTAACCACCATATTGCCGACATGAATCAAAACCCGCCCAAAAATGAGAACGACATCACCGAGATTATTGGTGAAGACAGTGCTGCGGTCACGTCGCTCAAGAACCTGGATTGGGAACAGGACCAAACCATTGAGAGTGAACTTTCTGGAACCGATCTGATCAATGCCTATGTGAAACGACTGCCAAACAAACCTGGCGTCTATCGCATGTTCAATGATAATGGCGATGTATTGTATGTAGGCAAAGCAAAGTCGCTCAAAAACCGGGTTACCAGCTACGGACGACATGGTGGACACACCAACCGTATCGCCCGCATGATCCGCGAAACAGCGTCGATGGAATTTGTAACAACGCGAAGCGAGACAGAAGCGCTGCTGCTAGAGGCGAATCTTATCAAGCGGTTGCGGCCGAAATTTAATGTGCTTCTGCGCGATGACAAATCATTCCCATATATTCTGGTAACCGGTGATCACGAAGCGCCAGGATTGTTCAAACACCGCGGGGCCCAATCAAAGAAGGGGAAGTATTGAGGACCATTTGCATCTGCAGGCGCTGTTGGACGGACAATCAATTCGCTGCAGCGTGCGTTTCTTCTGCGCTCGTGTTCCGACAGCGTTTATGAGAGCCGAACGCGTCCTTGTTTGCTCTATCAAATCAAGCGATGTGCAGGCCCTTGTACCGGCGAAATATCTTTAGAGGATTATGGTCAGCTAGTCTCAGAGGCCAATGGTTTTCTGTCCGGCAAAAGTCGCGCTGTTCAAGAATCCATGGCTAAAACGATGCAGCAAGCATCTGAAGACTTGGATTTTGAACGTGCCGCGCTTTATCGCGACCGCATTGCCGCGCTCACCGCCGTTCAAACCCACCAAGGCATTAACCCGCAAGGTGTTGAAGAGGCGGATGTATTTGCGCTGCATCAGGAAGGCGGCACCACTTGTATTCAAGTGTTCTTTTTCCGGACCGGGCAAAACTGGGGTAATCGCTCCTATTTCCCGCGCGCTGATGCATCGCTAGATCAAGAAGAGGTCCTAGGTGCCTTTTTATCTCAGTTTTATGACGACAAGCCCTGCCCTCGCCTCATACTGTTGGCGTTTGAGGTGGCAGAAAAGAACTTGCTGGAACAGGCGCTCAGCCTGAAAGCCAATCGAAAAGTGACCATTAGTGCACCTCAACGTGGCGAAAAGCGGGATTTGGTTCTGCAGGCGCTCAGCAATGCCAAGGAGGCGCTCGGCCGCCGACTGGCTGAGACTTCATCGCAAATGAAACTCATGAAAGGCTTGGCAGAAACCTTTGGCCTTTCGCGCGTTCCGCGTCGCGTTGAGGTTTTTGACAATTCGCACATTATGGGCACCAATGCAGTTGGCGCGATGATCGTTGCAGGAACCGAAGGTTTCGTGAAAAACCAGTATCGCAAGTTCAACATCCGCTCGACTGAAATCACACCGGGCGATGATTTTGGCATGATGC
>CAZOCA010000476.1:0-3559 GCA_964578105.1 uncultured Pararhizobium sp. | reverse complement strand
GAGCTGTTTGGTCTCGTCGCGAGTTTACGCTGCGTATGAGGCTGATGGTCTATCGAGATGCAATGCGACATCCCGCCTGTCGGCAGGCTTGAAAAGCATGAAACCAACCTGAAAATTGTAGAAAACTGCATAAAAGTATCTGTCTTGCCTCTGTTCTGCAGTAGCGCGCTAATTCGCGGGTTGCTAACATCGCACGGACAGAACTGCGCATGAGTTGTTCGATCGAGCCTTAGGGAGTGGCTCGAACCGAGCGGAAAATAGATGTGATATCTGAGCCTGCAACAGGCATTTAGAGCCGCAAAATGCATTTGAAAGATTGGGAATTTGAGATGACAAAAACCGAAAATCTGCTGGACCGATTCAGGCTTGACGGCAAGGTTGCTCTCATCACCGGGGGGACCCGTGGTATCGGTCTTGCCATAGCCAGAGTCCTTGGAGAGGCAGGTGCGCGGCTTTTCATCTGCGCGCGTAGTGGCGGCCCAGAGGCGGAGGAAATGCTGCGTGATTTGGGCTATGAGGTTACATTTATTACGTCTGATTTGAGTGATCCCAAAGCACCTGCAGCCCTTATTGCAGACGTGATTGACCAGTCCGGACGGCTCGACATTCTGGTGAATAATGCAGGTGTCGCCATTCACGGTGATACGCCCGAGTTTACGGATGAGGACCTGCAAAGGTTGATGTCGTTGAATGTAGATGCGGTTTTTCGGTGCTGCCGTTCGGTCATTCCAGCCATGCGGGCGCAGGGCGGTGGAACGATTGTTAATGTCGGCTCTATGTCCGGCATCGCCTCCAACATCCCGCAAAATCAGGTTGCCTACAACACCTCGAAGGCTGCCGTGCACATGATGACCAAAAGCCTTGCCAGCGAACTTGCACTCGACAACATCCGCGTCAATGCGCTCGCGCCCGGATATATTCAAACCGATATGGCGCAAGGCGGTATCGACAATCCTGATATGTTCCCGATCTGGAGAGAGATGACGCCAATGCAGCGCGTTGGCCAACCAGAGGAAGTGGCAATGGCTGCGCTTTTCCTGGCCTCACCTGCCTCAAGCTATGTGACGGGCGATATTCTCGTGATTGATGGTGGATACACCACGCGGTGACAAACTTTCGGGACAAATTTGAACGATGATGATCCGCAAACGATGATTTGTGGGGAGCGGTTTGGCGCGTGGCATTTCCGGGTACCTGGCAGAACGCTTTATCCAGCAAGGTGCCCGCGTCCAGAGTGCCAGTATTGATTTTAAGTGCAGCCATAATTGGCGAGAAAACAAGGGAGGGTTTTGACAGGATCTAAGCGGTCATAAATGCGGACCCTCTGTTCAGGATTTATGCCTTCACGATCTGACCTATTCGGATGCAATTTGAAGCTGTCTGATTTGGCCTGAAATGCGTGGAACAGCGACGTTCAGAGTGTTCATCTGCGCTTCAAGATTGCTTATCTTTTGATTTGCACCAGCCAGAGCGTCTACGGAATCGGCAATTTGCTTTGACCGCCAGAACGTGCGTGTAACACCGCGATCCAGATTGTTCAGCCGATTTTCGATATTACTTATCTTTCGATTTGCACCTGCCAGTGTTTCCACAAATTCAGCGGTTTTCTTCGACCGCCAAAATGTGCGCGTGACGCCGCGATCTAGGTTGTTCAGCCGGTTGTCGATGCTGCTGAATAATTGAGCCTGAGCGGTTATGGCTTTCCTCAAGTCGGCGACCTCAGTTGCGTGGGAAAGTTTTAGGTCTTCCAAAGCGCGCGTGAGTTCAACAATCTGAGAATTGGCGGCTTGCTGGAGGGGCGAAGAGTCCTTTTTGTCAAACAAGGGAACAACTCCCAAAATTAATGCAAAAACTAAGCCGATACAGGTTACTGTGGCCGGCACTTTGTAAGTTTTCCAAATTTCTTGCACGATTGTTTCCTCCGCTGGTCGTGCGGTATCGTTGCCGCTAAATTTCCATCTGGGCACCCCGTAAAATCAGAAAATGCGACGATAGGTCACGCGAAGAGATCAAGCGCTACATTTGCCTATTTGTGTGGTGCGTTAATCAGACCGTGCGCAATGTCAGCCCATTCTGCGCAATTGTTTTTCCCCGCGGCAGTCTCAACGCTGACTCAATGTCGGGTGCTGCCTTGGAGGCTTTGGGAAGCACTCGACCTTTGTTGGAGGAAATGCGCCTATGTGGCTGATACGCGATTCAATCTTCATCGGGTTTTTGGAGGGCTAGCATTTGATTTTAGACTCTATTGTTTTGAGGCTTATCTACTACATCAATGGTTTTATCAATTTTGCCTATGGGGAAAGCATCACATTTGGCGCCTATTTTGCGGTGCTGTTCAATGTGGGGCTGGGGTTCAATTTTTACTTCTCTATCATACCGGCGGCTCTGCTTACTGGCGGGCTTAGTGTTGCCACTTATCTTTTCATTTTTAAACCGGCGTTGAAGCGAGGTGTGCAGCCTTCCGAGATGATAATTCTCTCTGTTGGATTATCATTCATGTTGCGTTACGGGCTTGTGTTGATTGTTGGTGCGGAAAACATTTATTTGGCCGAGCCTCCAATTGCCTTTTTTAACTTTGCAGGCATGGGTGCAACGAACCTTCAGTTAATAGCCTTAATCCTTGTGGTTTTGATTGCGCTAAACCTTTATTGGCTGGTTTACAAAACCGGGTTTGGTGAGGTTATTCGCGGCTTAGCCAACAATGAAGAATTGGCCCAAGTTAGCGGTATCAACCCTCACAAAGTGTCTGTCCGTGTGTGGTTTATTGCCGGGGTTGTCGGAGGATTGTCGGGCATTTTCTCCGGCGTCTTCGCACTTGCAAATCCGCTAATGGGATGGAATCTGATCCTGATTACCATAATGGTGTCGATTGTGGCTGGGGTCGGCTCGGTTCGCGGCGCTCTGATTGCCAGCATCATAGCCGGTATTCTGACATCGTTCATCACGCTGGTATCAAAGCCACTTTATGCGGAGGTTGTCTTGCTGTCCGCCTTCATTTTGATCCTGTGGCGGCGCGGCGGTCGGTTGGCATAATGGCATATCTCATTTTTTCACTTTCGCTTTTGCTGATCTACATCGGCCTTGCCCAGATGCTGCACGTCCAATTCGGATTACTTGGCGTGCCCAACTTCGGAGTTGTCGGGTTTTGGGGCCTTGGCATGTACTCGGTTGGTGTCATGAAAGTTCAACTGGACATGTCGTTCGTCGACTCCATGGTCCTGACAGCAGCTTTGGTGGCTGTTGTATCCTACGTGCTTGGCGCGCTGATTTTGCGGTTGGAACGGCAAGCCATTTTATGCGCAACCATCGCGTTTAGCGCCATAATTGCCCTGTTGGCCGTGACAGAGAAATGGATGACGATGGGTGTGGTTGGTCTTGGAACTATCCGCCAGCCATTTCGCATTTTCGGACTTGAGGAGATCCTATTCTTTTTCTTTTTGCTTGTGTTGATCATCGGCATGCAGGTGTATCTTCTTAAACTGCACAAATCGCGTTTGGGCCGCTTGATGGTTGCAATACGCGACAACGAGGAATTGGCGGCAAGTCTGGGTAAGAACAC